>NZ_NJER01000001.1:1500000-1772297 GCF_002753895.1 Halobacteriovorax sp. JY17
TTCAAAAATTAATTCGCCCCAGTAAGCTTGACCACTTTCAGTTGGCAAACCTCTTTTGTACTAAGAAGAGGTCACACTTCTTTGGGATGGTTAGCTCTAAAGAAATAGATTTTGAACAGTTGAGATCACTTTTTAATTTCATGCAGGGACATCTCTTTAAAATGATGGACACAAGTTACTGTGATGGAAAGAGTCGTCTGAGTAAGTACGATAGAGAAATCTTATCTCATGCAAAGGCCTGGACAACAGATGAATTGCAGAGGGAGTCTCATTTATTTGGTGAGCTTGAAATAGATGCTAAGTCTAAAAGTGCACTACTTAAAAATAAGTTGAGACTTGAGTATCTCTCGTCTTTTTAACTTTATTTCATTCTATAGAAACTAAAAAAGGAACCTAAAAAGGCTCCTTTTCCGATATCTATAATACTTTAAATATTAAAGATTATTAATTTGCGAAGCTAGTCTAGAAGTCTTTCTAGCAGCAGTGTTATGCTTGATAACTCCGTGCTTAGCAAGTCTTGCTAAAAGCTTTTGAGTCTTAACCAAAAGACCTGATGCTGTTTCCTTATCCTTAGCTTCGATAGCTGTACGGATAGCTTTTACAACATTTTTAGTCATTGATTTTCTCTCAACGTTTCTTTCTGTTCTTACAATTGTTTGTCTTGCTCTTTTTTTCGCAGATTTGTGGTTTGCCACAAGTCACTCCTACGTTATGTACTTACTTAATGCACTTCATTAATATTTAGTATAGAACATACTTTTTAGATCATATAAGTGTTAATGGCAAGAGCTTATTCCCACTATTTGCAAGAGTTGAAAGAAATACGATGAATTTCAGTAACTTAAATAGATTTTCAACAGCTTACGTGTTTGTGAAATGGTGGTAAAGGCCGTATGATCGTGTGGAATTTTCATAGCTTATTTACGACAAAGGATTCTATATGTCTGAAATCAAATCAATTGGTGTAGTTGGCGCTGGCCAAATGGGGAGAGGGATTGCTCAGGTCGCGGCAATGTCTGGTTATAATGTGCTCGTTTTTGATATCTCTGAAGAAGGGCTAAAATTTGGTTTAGACTTCATTACTAAACAACTCAAAAGAGGAGTTGAAAAAGGTAAGTGGGATGATTCTTTTGTTTCAGAGGTTGAGGGAAGGTTGACTGGTATTACTGATATGGCAGCACTTAAAGACTGTGATCTCTTAATTGAAGCCGCTACTGAAAATAAGAAAATTAAATTTGAAATTTTTAAGCAATTAGATGCAGTCGCAAAAGAGGGAGCGATTTTAGCGACTAATACTTCATCAATTTCTATTACAGAAATTGCAGCAGTAACGAAAAGGCCTGAAGCTGTTGCGGGAATGCATTTTATGAATCCTGTTCCTGTTATGAAGTTAGTTGAGACGATCACAGGACTAGAAACGAGTAAGGCGACTATTGATACAGTTGAAGCAGTTTCTGAAAAAATGGGAAAGACTGTAGTTCGCGCTGATGATGTTGCAGGTTTTGCAGTAAATAGAATTCTTATGCCAATGATTAACGAAGCTTTCTACACTCTATTTGAAGGTGTAGCGGATGCTCGCGGAATAGACAATGCAATGAAGCTTGGTTGTAACCAGCCGATGGGTCCATTTGAGCTTGCAGATTTTATTGGTCTGGATACATGTCTTGCAATAATGGAAGTCTTACACGAAGGACTTGGCGATACTAAGTATAGACCGTGTCCTCTTCTTAAGAAGTATGTAACGGCAGGAAGATTTGGTCGTAAGGTTGGAAAGGGTGTTTATGAATACTAATTATGAAACGATTCTCTTTGAAGTTGAGAATGAAATAGCAACGATTACTGTGAATAGACCGAAAGCTTTAAATGCTTTAAGTCATCAAGTCCATTCGGAGATAAATGCTCTTCTTAAAGAATTTATGGAAGCTAATAAAGACTTCACTATTGCGAAAGGAATGATTCTGACTGGAGCCGAAGAGAAGGCCTTTATTGCAGGAGCAGATATTAAAGAGATGACATTGATGTCTGCTGATGAGGCAGAGGCCTTTGCTCGATTAGGTCAAGATAATACACTTCTCTTTGAATTATTAAACATCCCAGTTATTGCTTGTGTGAATGGTTATGCTCTTGGTGGTGGCTGTGAGATGGCAATGAGTTGTGATTTTATTTTTGCAACAAAGACTGCCGTATTCGGTCAACCTGAGGTGAAGCTTGGCCTAATTCCTGGTTTTGGCGGAACTCAGAGACTATCAAAACTTGTAGGTAGAAATAGAGCTAAAGAAATAACTTACTCAGGTCGCAATGTTGCTATCGAAGAAGCAAAAGAGATAGGACTTGTTGTTTCTGTTTTTGAATCTAAAGAGGAAATGATAGAAGCAGCTAAGGTATATCTCTCTAAGGCCATGAGAAATTCTCCTCATGCTATTTATGAAGCGAAGAGAGTAATGAATGAAGGTAATGATTTAACTATTACAGATGGACTAAATGTTGAAGCAAAGGCCTTTGGAGCAATCTTTAACTCTGCTGATATGAGAGAGGGGACAGCTGCCTTCGTTGAAAAAAGAAAACCAGTATTTATAGGAAAATAAAAGGAAGAAGTATGAGTGTAATGAGTGATTATCAAGAAATTAGAGATCTAGTAGCAAAGTTCACAGATAGTGAAGTTGCTCCAAGAGGTGCAAAAATAGATTCAGAGGGAAAAATTCCTGAAGAGTTAATTAAGATGTTAGGTGAGAATGGATTCTTAGGAAGCTATATTCCAGAAGAATATGGTGGTGCGGGAATGGATTACACATCTTACTCGATCATCGTTGAAGAGATATCTAGAGGATGTGCTTCTACTGGTGTTCTCGTTTCTGCACATACTTCACTTGGAACTTATCCAATTCTTGCATATGGTAACGAAGAACAAAAAAAGAAGTATCTTCCAAAACTTGCCTCAGGTGAGTTGATTGGTTGCTTTTGTTTAAGTGAGCCAAACGCCGGTTCAGATGCTGGATCACTTACAACATTTGCTGAAGATAAAGGTGATTACTACGAGCTTACTGGGACTAAGAACTTTATCACAAATGGTAAAGAAGCTGGACTTGCTATCGTTTTCGCTAAAACAAGAAAGACTGAAAACTATAAAGGGATTTCTGCATTTATTGTAGAAACTAACTCTGAAGGTTTTGAAGTTATGAAGTGTGAAGATAAGCTCGGAATTAGAGGGTCTTCAACAGCTCAAATTTCTTTAGATAAAGTAAAAGTACCAAAAGAAAATTTGATTGGTGTGGAAGAGAAAGGTTTTAGCATTGCGATGGGAACACTTGATGGTGGAAGAATTGGAATTGCTTCTCAGGCTCTAGGAATTGCAGAAGCAGCATTTAAATATGCTCTGAAATACTCTAATGAGAGAGTTCAATTTGGTAAGCCTCTTTCAAGCTTACAGGCCATACAGTTTATGTTGGCAGATATGAGTACGAAAATTGCTGCATCAAGACTTCTTATCTATGAAGCATCGCAACTTAAAGATAAGGGAATGAGTTATTCAAAGCAATCTGCTCACGCTAAGCTCTTTGCTTCTGAGTCTGCAATGTGGATAACGACAAAGGCCATTCAAGTTTGTGGAGGAAACGGGTATACAAAAGAGTACCCTGTTGAGAGATACTTCCGTGATGCCAAAATTACTGAAATCTATGAAGGAACTTCTGAGGTTCAGAGAATTGTGATTGCAATGAGTGAGCTTAAAGAAATTCAGTAAAGCTTGCTGATTATACTCAATAATGATACGAATAAGTCTTATAGTATTATAAAAATGAAGCCCTGTGTAAAACAGGGCTAATCTTTTTTTATAGGAAGTCTACTTTGTTAAAAAAGATCTTGGAGAATATTGGAATGGCTAAGAAGAAAACAGCTAAGAAAACTGTGAAGAAAGTTACGAAAAAGGCAGCGACGTCTTCTAAGAAGACTGCAAAGAAGAAAGTTGCGAAGAAAACATCAACTTCTACTGCTAAGAAGAAGCCAACTGCAAAGAAAACTACAGCTAAGAAAGTAGCAAAGAAAGTCGCGAAGAAAGTGGCAAAGAAAACTGAGAAAAAAGTCGCTAAGAAAGTTGCTAAGAAAAAAACAACTGCGAAGAAAGTTGCAAAAAAAGTAGCGAAGAAAGTTGCGAAGAAAACAGTAAAGAAAGCTGAAAAAAAGGTCGCAAAGAAAGTTGCGACTAAAAAGAAGACAACTGCAAAGAAAGCGGCGACTGCTTCTGCGAAGAAGAAACCTGCTGCGAAGAAAGTAGAGTCTGCTCCTAAGAAAAAAGATACGGTTAAAGCGGCTAAAGTTTCTGCTGATAAGAAAACACCAGTTTCTAAGAAAAGTAATAAGAAAGAGGCGAAGGCCGCAGTCGATAAGTCGATTAAAGAAGAAAAAATTGAGTTATTTGGAGAGGAAGAAGTTGTTGAATCGAAGTCAAAGAAATCTTCTAAAAAAGATTTACTTGAAGCAAGAGATCAACTGACGGAAGAGATTGTTTCTCTGGCGGATGACTTCTCTCTAAATGAAATATTTGAGGCTATCCAGTCTTTGAGTTTCTTTACTGAAGATACGGATGAGTGTCTTGAGAAAAATTGTGACAACCCTGTAACAACTCTTGGATACTGTCGTTTTCATTACATTAAGAACTGGAATGAAGTTAAGAGAAGAAATTCAATTCTAGAAGAAGGAAAACTTCAAGAGTTCATTGAGGAGCTTGTTAATAAGTATCCTCTTAAGCACTTAGAGTCTATCTTAGAGGATTTAACTGATGAGAAGTCTTTCTTTGCTGTATTAAAAGATTTAGGAATTGATGCTGATGAAGTTGATTTTGACCTAAATGATGACGGTGAAGATGCAGAAGATCAGGACATCGCTTTTGAACAGACAAAGGGAACCTCTTCTAAGAGTTACCTTAACGACGAATAAGTTTGTGGCCTCGGTTTTCCGAGGCTTTTTTTTTGCCTGAAAAAATAATTCCTAGTAAAAATAAAAAAATTATTCTGTGTTAAAATTAAATTCAAGGCATTTGAATTAGGAGTAAATGTGATTTTATTAAAGGAAATGACCAAAGATCAATTTAAAGAGTATGGAGAATTCTCTTATAAGAATTTCTTGAGAGAAATGTCTCTCGCCACTTCAAAGAAAATTGATGAAATAGAGGTAGAGCTTTCTGAGAATAATGAAATGAATCCTGTCACGACAAATGCTAATAAGGACCTTTGGAGAGTTGTTGAATTTGAAGGGGAAGAAGCTGGATATATTTGGGTTCAGCTTAATTATGATGAGAAGTCAGCCTTTGGTTTTGATATTTACTTAGATCAAAAATATCGAGGAAGAGGTCTTGGGCGTCTTATTATGAATCAGGGGCGCGAGATTCTTAAAGAGAAGGGTATAAAGAAAATTGAAATATGTGTCTTTCACGCGAATGGAATAGCAAGAACACTCTATGAAAATTTAGGTTTTGTGCAAGAAAAATTCAATGAAGAGACTCAGCAATATCATCTCTCCATGAGTATTTAATTTATTGATTTAGTAAATTGTCCGCCATTATGTGGAGGGCAATATTCTCTCTTGAAATCTTATAAAAGAATCTATGTCCTTTAAACTCAGTTTCTAACCATTCGGCTTGATAGTCATCCCAGTCTTTTGTTCCAAAGTAGATGTCGAAAAACGCACCAATTGAGTCAACTAAGTCGTTTAGCATCTTTTCAGGATTTGTTTTCTTGTCTAGGTCCGCAGAAATAAAATAGCTCACAGAGGCCACTCTTTCATCGTTTGTATCCACAAGAGTTGAGATGAATAAGAACTCGTCAGGATAAGTTGAACCGTAGACTTCAATGGTCTTACCTTCGGCTTTACAGTTACTTTCATAGACTTCGTTAAGAAGAGTACAGACTTTCTTAGTCCACTCTTCAGGTAGCGCGATTGCCTGACTATTTTGTTCTTTTCTCGATAGCATTTATTACCTCTTTGAAGCTTTTGTATGGGAGATTTACACTATATAGAGGCAAGGAGCAAGACGATTATGCGAAGTCTAATCACAAGAAATAAACGAATTAAAGTTATAGTTCACCAGAGGCTTTCAGGAAGAGAGAGTTGGGATAAAACTTGTTTGGAATTTGCCGAAATTGATCGCACCGAGCTGATTTTTTCAACGCCTGTATCCCTTGGGATCTTAGAGAAATTAGACTTTGTGGAAATCTACTTTAAAATTTCAGGTAAATGGAAGAAGTATAAGATTAGTAACTTAATCCCTATATTTGACTACGCAGATCAAAGTATTATCAATAGAGTTTCTTTTAAATTTGATGAAGAAGAGCAGAGTGATTTTGATCAAAGCTTTCGCATTGCAAGATGTTGCTGAGGCGTCCTTGGGCCTTACGAATTAGGTAAGCTATGGTTTAATACTTCGGACTAACAATGCAAAAGGAGACACTATGTCAGTTTATATACTATCGGGTGCGAGAACACCTAGTGGAAGTTTTTTAGGCGCACTATCAAGTGTTCCTGCTCCAAGATTAGGGGCCGCGGCAATTCAAGGTGCCATTGTAAAATCAGGTATTGAGACTTCAAAAGTTGATGAAGTTTTTATGGGAAATGTTGTAACAGCTGGTGTTGGACAAGCTCCTGCGAGACAAGCAGCACTATTTGCTGAACTTCCAGAATCTGTTCCTTGTACAACAGTTAATAAAGTCTGTGGTTCAGGTCTTAAGACTATAATCATGGGGGCTCAGTCTATTAAATGTGAAGATAACTCAGTTGTTATTGCTGGTGGTATGGAGAATATGTCTCTTGCTCCACACTTAATTATGAATTCAAGAGTAGGAGTTGCTAAATTTGGCGGTGCTGAAATGAAGGACTCAATGCAATGGGATGGTCTCTGGGATGTTTATTCTGACAGACCTATGGGGAATTGTGCAGAAGAATGTGTGACGAAGTATAAATTTACTCGTGAACAGCAAGATGAATTTTCAATTGAATCTTTTAAGAGAGCGCAAAGCGCTGCAAGTGAAGGTGTCTTCAAAGATGAAATTGTTCCTGTCACAATTAAAGGTAGAAAGGGCGATACAATTGTTTCTGAAGATGAAGGACCTTTTAAAGCTAACTTTGAAAAGATTCCAGCTCTTCGTCCAGCTTTTGATAAGAACGGAACTATTACAGCAGCGAACGCATCAACAATAAATGATGGTGCTGCGGCAGTTGTTCTTGCAGGTGAAGAATACAAAGACCAAGCAAAATTTAAAATACTATCTTGGGCATCTCATGCCCAAAATCCAACTTGGTTTACAACTGCTCCAGTAGAGGCCATGAAGAAATCTCTAGATAAAGCAGGATTAAAGATTGAAGATATAAATCTCTTTGAAATTAATGAAGCTTTTGCTGTTGTTACAATGGCGGCAATGGAAGAGTTTAAAATTAGCAGAGATAAGGTAAATGTATTTGGTGGTGGTGTTAGCTTAGGACATCCTATTGGGTGTTCTGGAACAAGAATTGTTGTTACCCTAATGAATGCTTTAGAAAAGAAAAATGCAAAGTACGGTATGGCCGCTATCTGTATTGGTGGTGGTGAAGCGCTTAGTTTAATTATTGAAAGAATGTAAAAGATAAAAAGAGAGTTTAAATGACAACGACAGCAGGGAAGCAAGTCGCTAAGAAATCAGGAATGAGAACATTTAAGGCGGGAGAGATTATTTTTAATCAAAATGATCCCGCTGACTCTCTATATATTATTCAAAAAGGTCAAATAAGACTCTATATACCAAAAGGTAGAGGCTTCGTTGATTTGGCGATTCTAAGATCTGGTGAAGTTATTGGTGAGATGGGTTACTTCGATGAAAAGGCCAATAGAAGAAGTTGTTCTGCCGCAGCTCTAGTTACGACAGAGGTCATTGAAATTTCTTACAATGCCTTTGGAAAAACAATGTCAGGCCTTAATCCATGGTTTAAGACTATTATTAATACTCTCGCAGATAGACTTAGAAAAACAAATACAAAAGTGAAAGAACTCGAAACAAACTCGGTCGGTAGAAGTACTGATGGAGGGGTGGGGTCGTATGTCTTTTTCCATTCCACAGATATTATAAAGTTTCTCTCGACACTCTATCTTACGTTTAAGTCTCATGGAGAGCTTAAAGATAATAAGATGGA
Organism: Halobacteriovorax sp. JY17; assembly: GCF_002753895.1. NCBI lineage: Bacteria > Pseudomonadati > Bdellovibrionota > Bacteriovoracia > Bacteriovoracales > Halobacteriovoraceae > Halobacteriovorax > Halobacteriovorax sp. JY17. The sequence goes on from NZ_NJER01000001.1 coordinate 1,508,155, forward strand.
AATTCATATGAATAAGTTGAAATTCTATATGTTTGATATCTACGCTTTCTCAGAAGTTAAGTATGAAGAGTTTATGAGAATTTGTACTGATAGTAACTTTGTTGAACTAGCAAATGATCCCGATGGCCTACCAAAATTAATGAGAGTTTCAAATATAGATCAGTTCAGACAAATGTTAGTCTTCTTTAATACTCAGAGAATAACTGAGGATGCTAAGAAAATAAAAATTTCAAAACGCTGTGAAATTCTTCTTGGTGCAATTCTAAGACAATTAGCTAAAGCAGGATTAGACAAGGAGAAGGGGCAGGCAAATATCTCATCAATTCTAAGCGACTTTAAAGAGCAAAAGGTTCTTATTTCTGATGAAGATATTAGGGATGCCGTCACTTGTAAATTATGTGAAGATATTCTTGTCGGAGAAGGAAATCAGCTAACTTCAGTTGTTCACTACTCTAAACTAAAGAAGCTCTACCCATCTATTCGTATGATGAATGCAGTCAAGAAAGTTAACGATGAAAAATCGGGGAATAACTAGAAGGAATAATCCTTCTAGTTAGTTTACCTGTCCTGTTGAGTGGTATGTCACATTACAAGTTTGGCTATTTGTATAAACGGCACTTGGGTCTAGTTTTATAAAGTAACCAGACTTTGTTTCTGCTGGAGTCTCTGGTGAGAAATCACTAGATGATTTAATTCTTATATTCTTACTTGCAAAATATTTCGGAGAGCTTCCTGTCTTTAGAAGTTCCCACTTGGAATTACTAATTAAGGTACCATTAATTTTAACTTCAATACTACTCTCTAGTGGTTGAGCCGGAAGATGGCAATAGCCGTAGTAAGCAGCAGGAGCTTTGTAAGTAACTTTTAAACAATTTGGAAAAACCACTTCGCCTGATCCGATTAACTCAAGCATATGACCTGTGTAAGGTTCTCCTGCTGAAGGATAATATCTTGTATTCTTATTTGTCTGTTTTCCAATATAGTTAAATTCTCCAGAATCTAGCTCTGAACCATTATTTCTAAAGACACGTATTGAACCTGAGTCAACTTCTACGTTTGATCCAGCAACAGGCCAGAAGTTATACTTATGATTAATTACTTGATCAGCAATAACACTATTCACTTGATCAAAAATATTTGAAAAGGAACTTCCAGAGAGATTTGTAAAGTCTGACTGACTATAGTTTCCACTAACTGCAATATTGCTAGAGATTTTCTTGTAAGCGATATTAGAGCTTGGCGCAATTGTTAGAAACCTCATCATTGAAGAATTTAGTTTTGTAACACCACTACAATTTGTAGGGTAAGCAGAGTAGGAGTTTCTATAACTTCCATTATAAGTACCTCCCTTTAAACAGAGAAGGTCATGAGTTATACCATCACCAAGTTTTCTTGCTTCAGTTAAGTTTGATCCATAATCATTTTGCACATAACTGTCATCATCTTCATTAGAAAGAAGAACTATGATTGTATAAGCATTAGGTCTAAAGACCCCATTGTTTATATTATTTCTAATGAGATCTCTTGCTCTTGCGCCACCTGCTTCAGCTGCACCATTTTGCAAAGGTAGCGCTTCAATTGCTGAGACAGCACTTGATTTTGAAATAATATTAACACCAGCAGGAGTACTTCCTGCTCTACTAAAGAAGTAAGAGTTATTATTTCCACTACCAACAAGGGGAGCAATCATAACCTGATAATCAAATCTATCAGAAATATAATTAAGTGTATTATTGAGTGCTGACTTCTTATCTGGGTGTATATAGTTAGTTGAAGTTGAATTATCCCAAAGAAAGAGGAGATCAACTGGTGGTCTAATTAATGTATAGTCTGAACAAACATCAGTGCTACCTGTCTCTACTGGAGCTGTTGAAATTGTAGAATTTTGCTTACCCACACCGAACTCTTCTTTGTTACAGGAGAGAAAGAGTAGAGAAGTAATTAATATAAGTATCCACTTAGTATTATTTTTAATCATGTTGACCTCAAAATAATTTTTATCTTTAGCTTAATCGGAAGAAAATGTTGAAAACTTGAGCGGATTCATACGACTTAATAAGAATTTGGGCAAAAAATCCGCCAATGACACAGGATTTCAGTGAGTTAAAATGAAAGTTAGTAATAATAAATTGTTCGGAGAGTATAATGACTAGTTGGTATTATGTAGAAGGAAAAGATCGTGTTGGGCCTGTGGAAGAGCCTAAGTTAAGAGAGCTTTTACAGAGTGGTGCCTTAGATTCTGAAAGTTATATTTGGACTAAAGGATTTGATAATTGGAAGAAGTTCCATGAAGTTGAAGAACTTGGCCACCTGCTTGGCGCAGAAGTATTGGAAGAAGCTCCTTCACAAAGTAGCTCTTTCAACTGGAAAGGAATTTCTAAGTCAGAAAAAATATTTATGATTAAAATTGGAATAGATAGAGGGACTCAAGAAGTTGAGTATGGGCCTTATGATCTAGATGAATTAGTGCAGGCTTTTTCTGAAAAGAGAATAAATGAAAAAACTCTTATCTATGTACCAGGGCAGATGAAAGAATGGATATTCTTGGCCGATGTGCCAATTTATGAAAGTCTCTTTAATACTATGCCTCCAGTTATTGACGAAATTGATAGAAGAAAGAATTTAAGAAAACCATTTGTTGCTAGAATGTTCTTTCATGATCATGAAGACTTCTTTGAAGGTGTTTGTAGAGATATTTCAATTGGTGGATTACAAATACTCGTCTCTAATTTTCCAGGATCTGTCGGAGAAGAAGTTTCGATGAATGTTCATCCTGACAATTCTGATTACTGTTTTACAGCAAAGGGTGAGATTGTAAGATTACTAGATGGCGGACAAGGATTTTCATTAAGGTTTATAGAACTAAATAATGAAGCGAAGAGCTCAATAGAAAGCTATGTTAATAGAGGCTAGGGAAGAGTTTAAGTTCTTAGAGGTAAACTCTTTTAGCATAAAATCTCATTCAAAGAGAGAAAGCCTCTACGTAAAAGAGTGGAAGACCAAGAAAACAAGAGTCTTACACCACTTTATAATTCTACACGATATATGCGATCATCATGGTCGCTATGAGCTTCTAGCAAAAGATTTATGGAAGAAGTTCGATGAAGAAATTAATATTACATTTTTAGATTTGAAGGGACACGGGCTAAGTTCGGGAACACGATCTTATGTGGAAAACTTTGATGAGTATATTGAAGACCTTCATCTTATTTTAAATGAAGACGAAACACATGATACCAAGAAAGTTCTTATTGGACAGGGTTTAGGTGGATTAGTTGCACTATCCTATATCCAAAAATATGAATTAATCGCTAGAACACAAATAAGCTCTGTTATTCTTAGTAATCCACTTCTTTATTTGAATATTGAGATTTATAACTTCTATGAAAGTGTTTTAAAAAAAATAAATCAATTTGCAGGTAAGATACGATTCCCTTATAAAATTAAGGGAGGTGATTTAACCAGCGATAGAATTCGAATTGAAAGTTATAACTCGGATCCTCTTATCAATCATTACATGTCTATTTCACTGGTTGAAGAAATTGTTAGAAAGAGCAAGCAATTGCTCGATTACTCTTATTTCTTAGATGTTCCACTGTTGATGCTACTTGGGAAGAATGATTTTCTTGTAAACTGGAGTAAATGCTCACTATTTATGAAGGGAATGCCTAAGCAATTAGCAAGTGAGTGTATGTATGCGCATTCTGGTCACGATCTCTTCAATGAAAAAAATAGAGACAAGGTCTTTAATGATATTTATAATTGGATAGAAGATATCCATAGGTAATTTATGAAAAAAATCATTCTCTTGTTAGCTCTCTTACTTACTACATCGTGTTCATTAACTGGAAGAAATATTGTCCAAGTTAATGACTTTGAGCTTGCGGGAGGCTCTGTAGGAAATAGTTCTTGGAAAGATGAGTTAAAACTCAAGAGGATTTCCTGGTACCAAGAAATGACTATGGTTTTTGATGTTCTTCTTGGAGAAGTTACACCAAATTCTCCCTTCTATGACTGGTTTTCAACTTCGGAAAAAGTTTCTTTAAAGAGCTGTTCTAAGAGTTACCTTGCCCTATATTATTCAAGTGCAAGCGAAGTAATCTCAAAGAATAACTTCATAAAGCAGGCCAGCTCCCAAGGCTTTGAAAAATATATTATGAATGAATTTGCAGGAGCTCTAAGGCTTCATCCCCAATATATTACGAATTCTTTCCAACTCTATGATATTGCAATTTTTTGTTCTAAATCAAACTTGGGTAATAGTCTCAAGGTTGAATTTCCAAATTTTAAGACAATTTCTTTCTAAAGATTTCTACATTTTCAATAAAAAAGTCACTATGTTATTGTGATTTCAGTTGCTTATGTGGTGTGGCGGCTAGTTTTAAACTGTCTTTTCTCTCAAGAATTTATGACGATAACCGATGAGTAGATGAATAAAATATAATACGTCGGTTATTATAAGGTTGTATTGTGGATAGAGAAAGATTTGGTCGTTATTTAATTTTAGATCACCTAATAGATGGTGGGATGGCAAAAATTTGTCGTGCTAGATTTCTAGGTGAGCAAGCGGACAAAGTTGTGGCCATAAAAATGGTTCAACCTCAATTCTCAAAAGATGAAAATTTTAGAATTATGTTCATGGATGAAATTAAAACTACTTTTGGTCTCTTACATCCAAATATTGTTCAAACATACGACTATGGAATGCAACAAGATCAACTCTTTGTTGCAATGGAGTATTGTGACGGACGAAATCTAAAAGAATATTTAGATAAACTAAAAGAAAGAAAATTTGTTTTTCCTGTCGAAATTTCAGTTTATATCATTACCCAAGTTTGCCAAGGTTTGCATTATGCTCATACTTTGACAGATAAATTAACAGGGAAAGATTTACAAATTATTCATAGAGATATTTCTCCGCATAATATCATGCTGACTTTTGATGGTGCAATTAAAGTCATCGACTTTGGTATCGCTAAGACAGAAACAAATTCAGAAGCAACACAGGCTGGAACAATCAAAGGGAAACTCTCTTATCTTGCTCCAGAATACTTAGAGGGACATGAGCTTGATCCTCGTTACGATGAATTTGCCGTTGGTATTACACTTTGGGAAATGCTTTGTTCTAGAAAGCTGTTTAAAGCTTCTAATGATCTTGCTGTTTTAAAGAAGATTCAGGAATGTAAAGTTCCAGCACCTTCTAGTATTAACCCTAATGTTCCTAAAGAGCTTGATGAAATAGTTTTAAAGGCGTTAAGCAAAGATAGAAATAAGAGATTTGAAAACTTAGACCAACTTAACAGAGCTCTTATTAAGTTCCTATATTCTAACTATCCTGATTTTAATTCATCTGATTTAGGATTCTTTGCAAAAGAGTTATTTAAAGAAGAGATTAAAAAAGATAGAGAGAAGCTATTTGAGTTTGGAAAAATTGATTTAAAACCTTATCTTGAAGATTTAAAGAGGGAACAGATTGGTGGAACTGGAGGAGCTTCTAGTTCTGAAAGAGAGTCTGTAGAGTCTGATGCAAGTCCTGCAGATAGAGGAAAGGAGCAAGTTCTCGACTTTGGGTTTGAAGAAGAGGAACCACTTACAAAAACAAAGACTAGGGCGAGATCAAGAGCTCAAACTAAGTCTAGTGTTGATATAGATGAGAAATTTGGTCATCTGGCCGATGGAACTCAAGAATTATCAATAGGAAAAGCTAGGCCAAAGACTGTTGTAAATAAATCAATCGATGGAAGTACACGAAAAGTTTCAAGACCAGATGCTACTAAAACCAGAAAAACATCTTCTGGTAGAACAACTATTAAGAAAGTAAAAAAGAAAAAAGACAGTGGATTAGTTACGAAAGTCGCCTCAATTGCAGTTCTTGCTGGAGGATTATTCTTTGGGTATTCAAATATGAATATGGTTAAAGAATTAGTAGGGCTTGAAGTAAAGTCAAATCCAGCCACTCAAAACACTACTAAGAGAATTCCTTCGTCTGATACTCAGAGTGAAGCAGGTGTTGATGTCATTAAAGAAGAGGCTGGAGAGGCTACGATCACACTTAAGGGATTTAATAAGCATAAGCAGAACGTATTTATAGATGGTAACCAAATAAAAGTGGATTTTTTAAACTCATTCAAGGTTGCTTCTGGAAAAGATCACTGGTTGAGAGTTGAGACTTCTGGACGTAAGCACTTTATTCAAAAAATTTCACCAGCAGAAGGTGATAATGAGAGTATTGAAGTTCAAGAAACTAGCTATCAAGGATATGGATACTTAAAGATGTCTAGAAGTTGTGCTAGAGGAAGTATTAGCTTTACTATGTTTGGAGAACCCAGAGAGGAAGAGCTTCCATTTAGAGGAAGAAGAGGGATTCCATTTCCAATCAGTAGTAAGAATACAGAGAAGGGTGTTCCAACTCCTCAAAGTATCTTCTATAAGATTGGAAAGCAAAATATAGAAAGAAAAATCGACTTTGAATTAATTGAAGATGCAGTTGTCGATTTCTGTGAACTAATTATTTAAAAAAAATCTCTGAATTGCCTCGTAATAGATCAAGGCACCATTAATCAAGAACATTAATAGAACAATTCCATAGCTTATAAAATTATAGGCTGTGGAGTTCGTGAATTCTCCCATTATGTCGGGGTCATTACAGAGATTGATGATAAAGAGAAGAATAACAGGTATAAGAACACCATTAATAACCTGAGTCCAAATTAAGATATTGAAAAGATTTATTCCCGGAATAAGAATCATTGCCGCCGCAATTAAGATTAATAGTGTGAATATTGTAAAGAAGTTAGGAGCTTCTTTAAAGGTCTTATCCACACCAGATTCCCATCCCATACCTTCACAAACATAGTAGCTTGTCGCTAGAGGAAGTAGAGCTGCTGAGAATATAGAGGCATTAAATAATCCAACTCCAAAGAGTATGCTTGAATATTTTCCCGCAAGTGGTTCTAATGCTCTTGCAGCGTCTGCTGCTGTATTGATATTAACTCCTGCGCTATGAATAGTTACTGCGCAGCAGATAATAATAAATATTGTTACAAGAAACATAAAGAAGCATCCAACTATTACATCAATCTTTGAATGCCAGAGGTGCTTTGTTGATATACCTTTTTCTACTACTGCAGATTGAATATAGAATTGCATCCATGGAGTAATTGATGTTCCAACAAGGCCCACAATTAAGGGCATATTTTCCGATGTTAAAACATCAAAGTCTGGAATAAATGTTGCCTTAGCAACCTCTCCCCAATCTGGTCCAATCATAAAGCCTGATACAATATAAGAGAGATAGATGGCACAACCTGCAATGAAAATTCTTTCGACTGTTTTATAATTACCTTTTGTGATGAGAAGCCAAACAAATAGAGAACATAAAGGGACTGATACATACTTTGAGATACCAAAAATTTCACCAGCAGAGGCTATCCCTGCAAATTCGGCCATAGTGTTTCCAAGATCAGCGAAGATAAGTAGAAACAGAGAGTAGAACGTTACTTTGAGGCCAAACTTTTCTCTGATTAGATCGGCAAGTCCTTTTCCTGAAGCAATGCCCATTCTTGCAGACATTTCCTGAACCATAACAAGTGCAACAGTAATTGGGACAAGTGTCCAAAGTAGTTTAAAACCAGTCCTTGCCCCTACTAGAGAGTAGGTTGCTATTCCTCCAGCATCGTTGTCTATATTGGCCGTAATAATTCCAGGTCCAACAATAGAGAGAAGAATTAGCAGTTTAGTATAAAGGCTAGGTGAGCCCTTTTTCTCTGTTTTATCGTTCATTTAGTAACCGTGGTAGTAAATCATCAATGGAGATAATTCCGAGTAGCTCATTAGAATCATCAATGATAGGAGTGTAAATTAAATTATACTTACTCATAAAGCTTGCAACTTCCTTCCAAGGAACATTGGGCTTTAAAGATTTTATATCTTTTGTATTCATAATTTCACAAACTTCAATATTTTCTTTCTGCGTAATTAGCTGTCTAAGAGAGCAATGACCTATAAGTTTGTGATCAGCATCTACAACATAGATGGCGTAAATTGTTTCGAGGTCTTCATGTTCTTCTTGGATTTTTTCAAGGATGTCAGACTTCTTATCTTTTTGCTCAACATAGAGATACTCTGTAGACATTAGTCCTCCGGCAGTATTCTCTTGATAGACTAGTAGTTCTTGGATCTCTTCTAGAATTTCATCATCTTCAATTCTAGAAATAATATCTTCTGCTGTAGCCCCTCCAATTTCATTGAGAATATCGGCAGCATCATCAGTGTCCATCTCTTCAATAATGTCGGCAGCTCTTTCAGGGTCTTCATTCTTTAGAAGTGTTGCTTGAAGTTCATCGTCGACTTCTGAAAGAGTTTCAGCAGCCATTTTAGCATCTAGATTATTAAAAATAATTCCTCGTCCATGACTGTCGAGATCCTCTAGGATATCTGCAAGGTCAGCTGGATGGAGTTCTTTAATATCTTCATTGGATAAGTTTAATTTTACTGAGGATTGAATACTTTTATTAGGAATTGCATGAACAAATTTCCAGTTGATAAGTATTTCACTTGATAGATATTTTGAATTAGGTCTTATGATACTAACAATCTTATCTATAAAGTTTTCATAACCAAGCCTTCTGATCATTGACTTTAAACCAATAGCCGCGTGAGTGACTCTTAAGTTGCTTCCGGCCTTGATCATTTGAATATCGTTTACACGAACGACTTTCTTTCCAGCAGTATCAACAATCTGCCTATCTAGAACAATTTTTCCAAGAGGAGGATATTCGACTGTGTCTCCAGTGAATTGATTCGCTAATATTGGAGTAATAACTCTACTTGTAGTGGCCTTAGGGTAAGTTCTACTTCTCCCTTGAAAGCTATTATTCTTTACAATAATTTTCTTATGTGAATATTCAATAATATCATTCCATGAAATATAGAACGATTGCCCTGATCTCTTATACTGGATTGCAAGAACGAGTGGATAAACTTCTTCATAATCAACAAAGAAGTCACAGAGCATACCAAGCTTTATTCCATCTTCATTTATGATTTTAGTACCAATAGCATTTGAGAAATGAATTTGAATGTCGTAGAAATTTTTAAATATACTCATTAGTCTTCACGCTCTTCGTTTCTCTTGCTCTGTTTGAAAATATTATTCTTACGCATATTTATAAGTCTCAATACTTCAGAAGCTGTTTCTTCGATTGCTTTGTCTGTTACGTTAAAAACTGGCCATCTCTTATTTTCACTAAATAGATCGTTGGCCCATTCAAGTTCTTCGATAACTTTACTTTGTTCTGCGTAATCACCAGTGTGATTTGCAGCTCCTAAGTTTGTTAATCTCTTTCGTCTAATTTCAAGTAGAGCATCAGGGTTAATAGTAAGAGCAAATATTTTTCTTTGATCTATTTTAAATAGAGAATCAGGGATTTCTGTTCCTTTTATTAGAGGAACATTTACGACTTTTACCCCATGCTGGCTTAAATAAACCGAGAGTGGAGTTTTTCCTGTTCTTGAAATTCCAACAAGTACAACATCTGCTAAATTTAAACTTTCTAGATTTCTTCCATCATCATGGTTTAAAGTAAACTCCATAGCTGCAACACGTTTAAAGTATTCATCATTAACGGCATGGAGTAGACCAGGCTCTGATTTAGGTTCTTGTTCAAAGTAATTTGAAAAAGCAGTAAGTGCGTGCCCAATTAAATCTAGCGCACGTACGTGACGATTTCTTGCTACAACACCAATATAGTCTCTTAGTTCACTCGTAACTATTGTATAGATAATTAAATCATGATGAATGGCCGCCTCAGTGAAGATGGCATCAACTTGTTCATTTGTTCTCACATTCTTAAAGCGAGTGAAGTAAACTTCTCGATCAGGAAATTGAGTCATGATGGCCCTAGAAATAGCGGTTGCTGTCTCTCCTGTTCCATCTGAAATAATGATAATCTTTAACTTTCTTGGAAGTGATGCCATAAAAATTCCTTTTATTAATTTTAACAAATTTAATGGCTTAACAAGAGATTGAGAAAAAAAAGCCTAGTCTACTTTTAACTTTGAAATGACTAAATTGACTATATTATTCTTGTCTTTGAGAGGGTGAAATATATCTTTAGGGGTCACTTTATTAAAGAAGGTTCTTTGAGACTTCGCTAGTTGTCTAGTTGATATTGCGATGCGCTCAATATATTCATTTTGGGTTGAGAATTCTCCATTAATAAATTGTATTGTTTCTTTATAGCCGATAGAGGTGAGGGGTTTTTCTTTACCTGTGAATCCGTTATTAAGAAGATTCCTTACTTCCTCTATAAGTCCACTCTCAATCATTTTAGAAGTTCTATCTTTAATAATACTCCAGTGTTCATCTTTTGGAAGATCTAAGTAGATATGAATAATCTCAAAACCTTTTAGTCGGTTAACTGAGAAGTCATAAGGGTTATTTTTTTCGGCCTTTTCTTTTTCAAGACTAATTGGAGAGCCAGTTGCTCGGAAATGCTCATAGGCCCTAATATTTCGGTAATGATCATTTTCGTGAAGAGCTTCAAAAGATATTGGATCATTTTCTTTTAGAAACTCCCTAATAAAGGAGATTCCTTTTTGATTATACTCTTTCTCTATTGATAATCTGAGTTCTTCGGAGATAGGGGTTGAATCATACATTCCTTTAATAAAGGCCCTTACATAGAAGGCTGATCCACCCACAAATATAGGAATTTTTCCATCATCGATTAAATTGTCTAAGGTCTTGTCAGCTAATTCTAAGAACTCAGAAGCATTTAGAGGCTCTTTAGCACTTTTGATGTCTACAAGATGGTGTTCATAATTTTGAAGTTCTTCTTGAGTAGGCTTAGCTGTTCCTATGGAGAGTTCTTTATAAAATAGTAGTGAATCAAAATTTACAATCGCTGGCCTTAATCCTACTCGGATAAGTTGATCATATATATTCATACTCGTAGATGTTTTACCAGATGCTGTTGGACCAGAAATAATGATGATTTTCTTAGTAGTCATTTAAAGAGCTTTTCTAAAACTTTATTATCTAAATTTATAATGGACTTTGTTTGTAGTGCTTCTATCATTGAATAGTCTTTAAGAATATGAATAATTGAGAAATCGCTTAAAAAGAAATCTCTAATATCTAGGTTATTAATTAGTTCTTTTAAAACGTCTTCAAAGTTTTCTTTACTGAGTTCTAGGTGATTAATCTCTCTTAGAATATCACTTAAAACTTCTCTAATATTAAATGAGTCAAGGCAGCTTGGAATAGTTCTTAGTGCAAATGTTTCTTCATCAAGTTTATCTATTTCTAGTCCAAGGCTCTTTAAAAAATCTAAATTACCTAGAATTTTATCACCCAATTGAAAAGGTTCACTAATTAAGAGGGGAGTTGTTTGGGACTCAATATAAGGGAAGTTTCTTTTAAAATCATGTAGCCAATAATTGATAAAGAGTGAAAAAGAGTCAATCATTGACTTAGTAGAAGTTTCATCTTGATAAATTAGGTATCTATCATTGAGTCTATTTAGTTGAATAGGGTTGGAATCTTCATTGATCGTGGCAGTTGTAATCTTCGATCGATCAAAATTAAAGCTACTAGGGCGAGTGCCTTGGTTGCTATAAGTTGAAAATGGATTATTAGAAAACATTTGTAGGCCCTGATCTCTTTGTTCTGATTCTGAAAAGAGCTCTTCTTGTGGTCTAATTAATTCTTCTGTATTTTCATCAATAAATTTTTTAATACTCGCAGAGACTAGTGAGAAAACAATATTCGCCTTAAAGAATTTAACTTGTGTTTTATTAGGGTGAACATTTACATCAACTTGAGTTGGTGGAACGTCTAGCATTACGCAGTAGTGTCCAGTCTCTCCAAATGGCCACACTTTCTCTAGAGTTCTAAGTATCGAGGCGTGAATTTGTCTGTCAGTAAAGAGTCTTCCATTTACAAAGAGGTATTGACCTTTTCCGGCATTGCCTTTACTTGTTAGTGCAGAAGCAAATCCATGAACGCTATGACCTTCATATTCGCCAGAAAACTCATAGAGTTCTTTATTGCTAGCATTCTTAGGTAGAATTATTGTCTTTATTCTCTCTTTAAGATTTTCTTTTTCAACAGGTTTAAAAATACTCTTATCTTTATCATCCCATTTCACTGAGAATTGTGTTTGAGGGTTTGTGAGAATGAAGGCATTGATAATTCTCTTCATGGCATTCTTTTCACTAGTCTTAGATTTAATGAATTTTAATCTAGCGGGTGTATTGAAGAAGAGATCTTTTATAAAGAGGGAAGTTCCGTGCTTCTTTCCTGGGACGGGTGTGTGAGACATTTCCTTTGCCCCATGAATAACAATTTTTCCACCATTCTTTGGATTAGATTTAGGGGTAGAAGAGCAAGTTATCCTAGAAATGGCTGCCATAGAAGCGAGGGCCTCTCCTCTAAAGCCAAAGCTGTAGAGATTATAAATATCTTCAAATCTTTCAATCTTAGAAGTCGCGTGTCTACAAAATGCATAGGGAAGGTCTTCAAAGAGAATCCCATCACCATTATCTTCAATAGAGATGAGTTCAAGTCCATTTTCAATAATCGTAATTTTTATATTTGTAGAGCCTGCGTCGAGCGAATTTTCGAGGAGCTCTTTAACGAGTGAGGCCGGTCTTTCAATTACTTCACCGGCCTTGATCTGATCTATTAAATGCTCCGGAAGGAGATTTATCTTATGCTGTTTTTCTTCTAGGGTCATTGCGCTCGATAGAAGTTTACTTGGTTTCTTCCACCTTCTTTTGACTTATAAACTGATTCATCAGCTCTCTTAAAGAGGTCTGTTCCATTTGTAACTCCTTGGCGATAGTCTGCAACACCAATAGAAGCGGTTACTGGAAGAATCTTTCCTTCATAGTTAAAGTCATGATCTTGAACAAGTTTTCTAAGTCTTTCTGCAATTTCAAAAGACTGTTTTAAATTTGTCTTTGGAAGAAGAATAACAAATTCTTCCCCACCGTATCTAGCGAAGACATCGTTATCTCTAACGCCACCGCCTCTTATTATATGAGCAAGTTCTTTAAGAACGAAGTCTCCAGCATCGTGACCATAATTATCATTAAGTGATTTAAAGTGATCAAGGTCAAAGAGGATTAGTGAAAGAGGATCACCTGTTACTTTTGACTTCTTTACTTCAAGTTCAATTCTATTATTGAAGTATGTTTTATTGTAACAACCTGTGTGTCCATCAGTATTGGCTTCCATACTTAACTTGTCGTAAGTTAGTCTCTCAGGATCTCCCTTTGGGAGAAACTTAAGGGCCATACTTCCAAGCTTAATCATATCGCCTTTACTTAGAGCAACAGATCCTTCAATTTTCTTATTATTTAAAAATGTACCATTCTTTGAACCTGTATCTTCAACAGACCAGTTGTCATCACCTTGATCTACAACTTTAAAATGATGTCTTGAAATCCCATTAAACTCTAGAGGAATTACATTGTCTGCATTTCTTCCACATGTAACTTCTCTTTGATTTAAGTCAAAGATTGTTCCATTTAAATCTCCACCAACAACTAAGAGGGCCGCAGACTTTTGTTCAGCTTCTTTTTCTGCTGAAGCCAACGCTGCTTTAATGTCGGTTAGTACAACTGTAGAATCGTCACTCATTTTTATACCTTTCTTCTTATCAATATCTGAAAATATATATGAATTTATTGTTGTTAACTACTCACAATTCTAGCCCCAAGGGCCTCTTAATACAACTGCTTACATTACTTCCTAGTCCAATTGAAATACTCAACTATTTGCAAGCTTTTCATAGGCGTAGACTTTTCCAAGTTCGACTCCTGGTTGGTCAAATGGATTCACATCTAGATAATGACCCATTAGAGCAGTTAAGCTTTCAAAGAAAATAATAAGCTCTCCCATAGCTTCGGCGTTATTCTCACTAATCTTGAAATGAATATGCGGTATGCCACTTTCTTTTAAGGCCTTTATCGTACCATAAAGCTCGGCCTTCATGAGGTCAGATAAATTATGCTTAGATAACTTATTGAATGATGGATAATCGAGCTTTGAGTTAAGAGAGAAGTCACAAGAAAATTTCTCTATTTCCAATAAAAGAAGGCACTTGTCCATCGGACCTTCCATAAATAATTGCATTTGAGAGTGCTGATCTGTAGCTCCATATCCAGGAATAGGAGTAAGCCCAGTGAAGACTTCTTCTCCCTTAGTATTTAATTTCTTTCCTAAGCTCTCGGCCCAAAGTTGAACAAACCAAAAGCAGAAGTCCCTAAGCTTTGATGAGTAAGGCATGAAAACTGTCTGAGTAATGTCGAAGTTTTTTAGATCGAAAAGTTGAGAACATGTATTTAAAAGCTCATTATTTTTAACATCTTCATTAAGACAATTAGCAGCACCTTTCTTTGCTCCTGCTAAAAGCTGATAAATATCAATATTTGCGTAGAGTGCTGGAAGAAGTCCAACGGGGGTTAGAACACTGAATCTTCCACCAATATCAGATGGAATATCAAGAGTTGGAATATCTAGGTCATTTGCTAAGTCTAGGAGAATACTTTTCTTAGGATCAGTTGCAAAAACAAATTTCTTCTTCCATTCATTTTGAGTTAACCCTTTTTCCTCTAGCCAGTTAATTATAAGGGCCATGGCCGCAGTCATTTCTGCTGTTCCACCTGATTTGGAAGCGAAGTAGAAGAGGGCGTCGGCGGGGTTAATCCCTGTCAATTGATCTAGAATTCTTTCTGGATCAATATTATTGATAAACTCAAAACGTACATCACTCTTTCCAAGAGCAGACACAAGCATCTCAGGACCAAGTGAGCTTCCGCCAATTCCAACGTGAACAAAAGTTTTAATGTCTTTATTTTTAGCATAGAAGTCTTCGCAAGATTTTGCGAGCTCTACATTATCTGCTAATTGAAAGAAGCCAATGCTTGGGTCTTTAATAATTTCTTTAAAGGCGTTGAGTTTTTCAGTTAAAAAACTCTCGCTAAAAAGTGATTGGTCTTTATCAAAGGGACTATTTAGCTCAATATTCATCTATACGTACTCTTGTTTTAGACATCTTCCGATGACAACTTTTTGAATTTGATTTGTTCCTTCTACAATTTGAAGAACTTTTGCATCTCTCATAAATCTTTCAACAGGATATTCGCTAGTGTAACCAACTCCGCCAAGGACCTGTACTGCATCTGTCGTTACTTTCATCGCAGTATCAGTTGCTTTAAGTTTTGCCATACAGGCGATTTTTTGATTTTTAATACCGCTATCAAAATTTCTTGCGGCTTCTTCGACTAAGAGTCTTGAACACTCAATCTCAGTTGCCATATCAGTCATCATAAATTGTAGACCTTGAAAGTCGAAGATTGGTTGGTTGAATTGTTTCCTATCAAGAGAATATTTAACAGCTTCATCTAGAGCTCTTTGAGCGAGACCGACGGCAATTGATCCTATTGTAATACGACCACGGCTTAGAGCACTAAGGGCGATTTTGAATCCCATTCCCTCTGTTTGAAGAAGGTCAGAGTCTGCAACAAAGCAATTTTCAAACACAAGCTCTCTGGTTGGAGAGATTTTCCAACCCATTTTATTTTCTTTCTTGCCGTATGTGAAACCTTTTGCTCCATCTCTAACAATGAACGCTGAAATTCCCTTATGTCCTTCGACACCAGTGCGCGCCATAACGATATAAGTTTTTGCAATTCCCGCTGAGGTAATCCACATTTTTGTACCGTTTAGAATATATCCACCCTCAACTTTCTTTGCAGTTGTTTTAAGTGCAGCAGCATCAGATCCTGAGTGAGATTCTGAAAGAGCGAAGGCCGCAATTTCTTCACCACTTGTTAATGCCGGAAGGTACTTCTTCTTTTGATCTTCATTTCCAAATTCATTTAAAATAGACTGAGACATAACAGAAACTGAAAGAGTGACAGCATAAGAGACTGAAGATTTTGCAAGCTCACTTAGAACCACACAGAGGTCTTGATAAGTAAGTCCAGCTCCGCCGAACTCTTCTGGAATTGTAACTCCCGCTACGCCTAGCTCTCCAATTTGATTATAAATATCCATTCTAAAGTTTTCATTGTGGTCATCTTCTTCCATATGAGGTTCGATTTTATCTAGGCAAAATCTCTTTAGTTGATTAGATAATTCGAGTTGTAATTCACTTAACACGTAAGTTCCCCTGCTTGATTTTCTTGTTAAATTTAGAGTGGATAGTAGCAAAAAACTCAATGATTTAGCAATATTAGAAGAGGGAAGAAGAAAAATGAGACCTAGTTCTAATAACTTATAGTATTGGTATCTTTGAATTATGAGGAGGGAGCGTTCTTTGAGAAAAGTATAGTGGCCCTAATTTCTTAGGGCCATGATTTTAATTAGCAGTTTTATTAAGGGCAAGTAGCTCTTTTGCAATGATCATAATCATCACTTCATTTGTTCCGGCACCAATTTCATTTAGCTTATTATCTCTCATCATTCTTTCAACTGGAAACTCTCTTGAGTATCCGTATCCACCGTGAAGTTGAATAGCATCTAATGCAATTTTTGTCGCCATCTTAGGAATTTGAAGTTTTACCTGAGCCGCAACCATCGGTCCTTTCTTACCATCATCGTATTCTTTGGCAACAGTGTATAAGAATCTTCTCATCATCTCAGTTTCAGTGGCCATTTCTGCAATCATCTTCTGAATCATTTGATAATTACCAAGAGTTTTACCGAATTGTTCTCTCTCTCCCGCATACTTTACACATTGATCAACGCAGGCCTGAGCAATTCCTAGGGAGATTCCAGCGATTGTAATTCTCTCAAGTTCTAGATTCTTCATCATATGGTAAATAGAGTCACCTTCATTTCCAACAAGGGCAGAATGAGGAATTTTACAATTATCAAAGACAAGTTCCCCAGTCGGTGATGCTCTCATCCCCATCTTATGAATTGGTTTTCCAACAGAAAATCCTTCGGCACCTTTTTCAATAATGAAGGTCGAAAGGTTCTTTCTCTCTTTTCCAGTTCTTGTATAGACGTAGGCCACATCTGAGTACTCAGCGTTTGTGATCCACATCTTTGTTCCGTTAAGAAGGTAGTGATCGTCTTTCTTTTCAGCTTTTGTTTGAATACCGACAGCGTCTGAACCGTATTCTGGTTCACTCATTCCCATACAACCGATATGCTCACCAGAAATAAGTTTTGGGAGGTATTTTTCTTTCTGCTCTTCTGAAGCATTATTTTGAATATTATTTACACAAAGGATTGAGTGGGCGAGGTAGCTTAAAGTTGAAGAGGCACAGGCCTTTCCAAACTCTTCCATAACGATCGTTGCAGCAACGGCACCCATTCCTGCTCCACCATACTTTGGATCGGCGGTAATACCAAGGACTCCGAGCTCTCCCATTTTTCTGAAAGCTTCAATATTAAAAGTTTCATCTGTATCGTGCTTCTCCGCAACTGGAGCAAGTTCTCTACGTGCAAAGTCTGCGCAGAGTTCCTTAATTTGTTTTTCTTCTTCTGTAAAAAACCACATTTAATAATCCTTTTGAATTCGCAGGTCTATTTTATTGAGTGTCTTCAATGACTTATTGTGAAATTGACGCAATTTTTATATCAAATGGAGGGAAAGTCTGACAAGTCTTAGGGTCTTCGCGAAATTCTATATAAAAGATGCTTTACATCATTTTAAACAAATTGATAGAATTTTAAGGGTTTAAGGAATAATCATGGAAGATATAAGTGCAGACACGAGGTATTCATTGAGTCTAACGACACCTGTGACTAGAGATGCAGACGCAGTATTTCCCGGAGAGAATTGGTTTCTTTACTGGAAAACTTCATCATCTCTATGGAAGACTAAATTAGAAGAATTTAGTAAGGGTGATAAGATATTAGTACCAGTAAATTGGTCTTTTCATTCAGACACGGGTGATAGCTACGATTTTGCTGAAACGAAGCCAGAAACAGATTTAAAGAAATTATTTGATATTGCTTGTGAGCTAGGAAAAGAGATTACTTTCCTTATGCCACTTACTCCAGTTCCTTTCTTGGTAAATGGTGGAGTTCCGCATCTTCTTGCAAGATCAATCTCTCTAAATAAAGAAGGCATGGCCTACGGTATAATTGATAACGAAGAGAATATTAATAAACTCTATTCCTTTTACGATCCAAGAGTTTTTCAAGCCTATTCGAAATTTTGCTCAAAGTTCGGACAATATCTTTCTGAGAGTGGAATCACTTCTGATGTCTACGGCTATATTTGTGGAAATTTAGAAAATGATGAGTACGTCAGTTACTTAGATGATTATTCAAAAGTTTTTGAGCAGGCATTTAGTAGATTTCTCAAGGCCCGTGCTCTTAGAGATAATTCTGAGTTTCAAGGCATTGAGTCCATCGAGGAAGAGGCCATTGTAAAAAGAGAATTTTCCGAAACAATTACATCACTTTATTTAGAGGCTTTAAGTGCTGGAGTTGGTGCTAATTGGGAAGGGACATTGAAGTTTTCTTTTCTAGGAGGATCTTTAGAAGACCTTTTAAATAGAATGAGTGCCAATGATTTAAATTCAAAATACTCCAAAGATATTTCAAAATGTATTGCAAGAGGAGTTATTCCTTCGTCTATTCTATTACCACAGAGAAAGAAGAAGGGAGTTTTGGGAAGACAGCTTTCTGAGATGGTAGAGGGGACTTTCTTAGCTCAAAAGCTTTCAGAAGACGATGTTTATGAAAATGAAGGTGTTCACTTTAATACTTTAAATATTTTCAACCTTGTTCGCTTTGAAGATGGGGCAAAAACTTGGAGTAGCTTAGGGTTAGTAGACGCTTTAAATACTGATTTCTATAGCTGTTTTTCTTATATTGATAAAGATTCATTTGGATGGAGAGAGGGGAAGAATGTCTTAGATCAGTTCTTCTTCGTGCAAGGTGCAGAATTGATTGAGAGTGACTTTAAAACAATTCTTAAAATATTTATGAATGGTGGAAAAGTTATACTAGATAGCTCTGAACTTGAAACTAGATTAGCAAGAAGATTGGAATCGTTCTTTCTAGAAAATAATTTAGAAGTAGAAAAAGTAAACTTTCTCACTGAAGTTTCTTACGCTCAATTAGGAGAAGGGAAGCTCATTGTCTTTAATGGTGAAAAACTTCTTACCCGTGGAATTATCGATCGAGTAAACTTTTGGAAGAAGCTCATCGGAACTTTTGAAGTGCAACATATCAGTGTTGAAATTTCCGATAATATTGAAGTCTTCTGGAGAACTAGAGGCTCTTCTGTTAATGAGCTTAACTACGAAGAAGTAAGAAGACTTAGTATTTACAACCCAACAAGTTATAAGAAGAAAGTGAAATTAAAATTTGCTAAGAACTTTGCTCTACTAAAAATAATTGATGAATATAATTGTGATCTTTCAACTCAACAGCATGAAATTCAGGGAGAGCTCTTGCCAGATGGTTCGTTCTCTATTGATTTCGGTGTTTTTTCATAGGTGGATAAATGGATAAGTTAATTGCAATTTATAGGTATAAAAGTCCAATGAATGATTTATCTCACTCTCAAGGCTCTTATTACTTACTCCATGTTTTAACTAATGAAGGTGCCATAAAGCCTGAGCAATTAGAAAAGTATTGCTATGAGTTTAATGTTCAAAATCCAGAAAATGAAATTGGACTTGGACCTTTTATCAGTGTTGATGAAATTACAAAATTCTGTTTTTATATTTGCGATGAAATGAAACTTCCATATATAAGTCTTCACTCAATGGATGAGTTTAATTCAATTATTGAAGAGTCTTCAAAAGTTAGTGATCTCCTCGATTCATTAAATAACAGAGGGAACTTAATTGAAAATATCTCAGTAACTCAAAGAAAATCGTTTCTACAAAAGGTTTTTGATAGAACTTGAATGGAATAGCATTCCTTCTAACTAATTGAAATTACCAGAATTATCAAGAAAAATTGAGGTTTCTCTACCTTATAATAACTCTAATTTTTGCTAAAATTCCTAAGTAAGAAATATCTACTACAGGGAAGTTATGCAAGCAAAGATTATATATTTTGATGAGAATATTGAAAATCATCTTAAATTAAAAACAGTTCTTTCAAGTAATTTTAAAACATCGTTCTTTAATAATAGAGAAATTTTACTGGATACTCTTGTTAAGAAGAATGATATCGACCTCATTCTCTTAGATGATTGCGCTGCCGATGGGAAGTTCTTTGATTTCTTAAACGACTTATTGATGATAGTTGATCGTTTACAAGTTGGCCTAGTTTTAATTTCGTCTTCTGATATTGTAGAAAATAGAGTGAAAGCGTTTTCTTATGGAATTGATGATTTTGTCACAAGACCAATTTCGATGAACGAGTTAAACGCAAGACTAATGAATAAAGTGCAGAAGTATAGTCAGTCCACAGCTCTAGAATTGAAAGTGGGAAATTTATTTTTAAATATAAGTGATCAAAGAGCATTTATTCAATCTGAAGACAGACTACTTACTCCAATCGAGTTTAAGATTCTTTTAACATTGGTTAGAAATCCTGAAAGACTACATACTAAAGAGTCCCTTGTTCAGTCTCTATGGGTTGATAGCCGTTATGGAAAATCTAAATCAATTGATACACACATTTGTAATTTAAGAAGAAAAATTAATGGCTTTGATTACGCAATTAAGGCGAGTAAGGGAAGAGGCATTAGCTTAGTGAAAGATAAGTCTGCTGAAGCTAGTGTTTAATAAATTTTAACTTTACACTAATGGCCTTGTGATCCGAACCATCAAGGTCAGAGTGAACTTTCGAATCAACGATTTCTAAACCTTTTACAAAGATGAAGTCTAAAATCCATCCGAACATCTTTTTTCTATCATCATTCTTAAACGTGACTTCTGTCATCCCAACTTCTTTTGTAATCTTCTTTAGAAAAATCTGTTTTTCCAGAGTCCAAGTGTTGAAGTCTCCGGCAAAAACTGAAGGACCATTATGTTCTTTGATGATGTCTGCAGCATCCTTGAGTTGGGAGTGAAGTGTAAAAGATGAAACAAAATTGATGGCGTGAATATTCACAATAAGTAGTTCTTCGCTTGAACCTTTTATAGGGTACTTTGTAAATAAAGTGATTTTTGGAGTTGAGAGAATTGGCTCTCTCTTCTTACTTCTTAAAAACTTCTTCCATGAAGGAGAATATTTAGCACCTGTTGCAACACCTGTTCTTTGAGAGTTTTTTTTGTAGATAAATGAGGTTGCTGTTGTGAAGTTTGCTTCTTCTGTATTGTTGAAAATTTCTTCCACTAGCGGAATTGTAAGCATTTCCTGTAGGAGAAAGAAATCAAACGAAGGAGTTTGAGCAGTGAATTGTTCTTTCCAGTTTTCTTTATTTGCTTTGTAGATATTCCAGACAAAGACATCTATTGTCTCTTTTTCAATTTCAGTTTTCTTTGAATGACCAAAGGGCTTAATAACATTATCATCTTCAGGGACTTCTACTCCAAGCCATGCATTGGCACTATTTTGAAAATTTATAAATAAGAGTAATCCAAGAGCTAATATCTTCATATGATCCTTTAAATCCTTTTCGTCTATAGTTTAACGAAAGTTTAAGGTATTTAAAATAATGATTTTTTAATCTTGCGTAACGTCCTGTTAATTGATGTAATTAGGTATGGAAAAAAAGAAGATATTTCTGCTCGACGATGAGCAAGACATGCTAGATACCATCTCTGAAATTCTCTCGAAGGAATTTGATGTTGTTGCTGAGAATAACTGTTTAAAAGCGATAGACATGCTCAAAGTAAATAAATTTGATGCAATTATATTAGATATTAATATGCCGATGATGAATGGACTTGATGTATTTAGAGAAATATCGAGATTTATTGACCTGACTAAGACAGCTGTAATGTTCCTTTCAAGTATTACAAAAGTTCAAACAAAAGTTGATGGACTAGAATTAGGTGCTGATGACTATATCTTAAAGCCAGTGCTTTCCAGAGAATTGCTCGCGCGTGTAAACAATAGAATTAATAGACTATCTAAGGACACGCCGGTAATTTATAGGCATGGGGCAACGAGAGTTATAACAGATACTCAAAGAGTTGAAATTAACGGGGAAGTTGTTGATTTAACACCTACGGAGTATAAGATTCTCTACGTTCTATGGAAGAATGCGGAGAGAATTGTCACAAAGGAGCAAGTCTCTGAAAGTGTTTGGGCCACAAATGATGTTGGACACCATACTATTGATACTCACATTTCTAATTTAAGAAAGAAGCTCACTGATCCAAGTATTGAAATTCGTGTAGTCAAAGCGAGGGGAATTGTACTCAATCTGCGAGTGTAAACTTTCCCTGAACGCTTGTGTAAGCCCTTAATAAGAGTTATGTATTCCTCTGTAAAATTTATTCTGGGGAATTCACTTGAGTGAAAAGAAAACTTCACTATATTCATTAACGCTTGAAGAGCTAAGAGACCACCTAAAAGAAGGTGGCTTTGCCAAATTCGCAGCGGATCAAATCTATAATTGGATCTTTAAAAGATACGAGTTTGATCTAGACAAGTGGTCCAATGTTTCTTCAAAAATCAAGACACATTTTCAAGAAAACTTTGATCTCTCTATTCCAAAAATTGTTTGGAATGGGGTCAGTACTGATGGAACGAGAAAATTCCTTGTGGGTATGAGTGACTCAAATACTGTGGAAGCTGTAGCGATTCCAGCAAAGAATAATAGACTCACTCTCTGCGTTTCATCTCAAATTGGGTGCGCTATTGGCTGTACTTTCTGCCATACAGGTACGATGGGCTTAACGAGGCACCTTACTAGTGGAGAAATTATCGGTCAGTACGTCGCTGTTACGAAGTGGCTAAAAGAAAATGTAGATGAGGAATCTAGGCTTACAAATATTGTCTATATGGGACAAGGAGAGCCTCTCCATAATTTTAATAATGTAAAACAAGCAACACGTGTCTTTATGGAAGAGAAAGGGATTGGGCTTGGGCAGAGAAAGATCACTCTTTCAACTTCTGGTTTAGTTCCTCAGATTGAAAAGCTTCAAGACTTTCCTCCCGTGAATGTGGCGATCTCTCTTCATGCAGCTCATAATAATATTAGAACAGAACTCATGCCTATCAATAAGGCCTATGACCTCACAAGACTATTCGACGCGATTAAGAAAATACCTCTTAAGGCCCATAGATGGATTACTTACGAGTATATTCTTATTGCCGGGTTAAATGATAGAGTAGAGGACTTGGACGGTTTAAGCGATCTTCTAGACAAGAAGGTTTCTAAGGTTAATTTAATACCTTTTAATGAGTATCCAGAGTCAAAGTTTAAGAGACCAAGCGATGAGCAAATAAAATGGTTTCAGGATGAATTGATTCGTAGGGGATATATTTGTACGACGAGAATTACTAAGGGAACTGATATTCTTGCAGCTTGTGGTCAACTTAAAAGTGAGCACGATAAGCTAAATCTTTGGGCGGATTAGTCTGCTTCAGAAGGATCAAACGGCCATGGTTCAACCTTTGGCTTCTTTGACTTTGAAGATGGCTTTCTCTCGGAAGATGGAGTTCTCTTCTTTTTAGGGGTCACTTCAGGCTCCGAAGCAACATCTCTATCTGGAAGGCTTTCTTCTTCTACTTTATACTTTGAATCCCAATCACCTTTCTTTATTACCTGACCAGAATGGTCTGGGTGTCTTGAAATTTTGATTTCAGGAGCTTGATAATTCTCTGCAGAAGCACCAAAAGTCACTAATAATAAAATTGTTGCTAGAATTGCTTGTCTCATATTGACTCCATATTCATTTTCTCAACTATTTATCGACATATTACTAAAAAACATTAGGGAATCTTTTGTGTTAAGTTTACGGAACCTATTGTTTTTGGGAAGATATAGGGAAATAATAATTTTTCCAAGATGGAGAATTCGAGTGCAAACTAAAAACAGGGCAGTTATTGGAATCCTTTTAATGGTATTCCTTTTCTTTATAATTCTCATGGTCTTTGCGACCTATACTGTAAAAGTCTTTAATGACGAGTCTAAAGTCTTTGATACCCAAAATAAGAAAGGACAAATTGCAGTCGTTGAGGTCTCTGGCCCAATAATGTCAGCGAAAAATACGGTTGAACTTCTAGAGCGTGCTGAGAAGGATAAGTCTGTTAAGGCAATTATTCTAAGAATTAATTCTCCAGGTGGAGCCGTTGGTCCAACGCAAGAAATCTATGAAGAAATTAGAAGAATAGATAGTGCTTATAATCCTGAAGATAAAGAGTCTAAAGGGAAGCCAATCTACGCAAGCTTTGATGCAATTGCTGCTAGTGGAGGTTATTACTTAGGCGCTGCCACTAGAAGAATCTATGCTTCAGCGGGAACTCTTACTGGTTCAATTGGAGTCATAATGAACTTCACAGACCTTTCAAGGCTCTACGAATTTATTAAAGTAAAGGCCACTCCTGTTAAAGCTGGAAAATACAAAGATATTGGTTCACCTCATAGAGGCATGACGACAGAAGAGTCAGACATCATGAATCGTATGATCAAAGTTGTACATAGACAATTTATGGGTGCTATTGAAGAAACTAGGAAAGATAAGTTAAAGAAAGACATTATTGAACTGGCTCAGGGACAAATCTTTTCAGGAGAAGAAGCGAGGGACTTAGGTCTTGTTGATGAGCTTGGAGGCCTTTGGACAGCAGGGAGAGCTATTCATAAGGAGCTAAACTTGGAAGGCGAATTTGCTCTTAAATATATAAAGAAGAAAAAGAAGAGTGGCCTTTGGGATCTTGTTGATAATTTAGATCAAGCGACGAGTAATATTCGTCTAAGTACAATGGTAGATTACATGCCAATGTTAATATTTGGTAAATAGGAATATAAGTTGGAATTATATTTAGAATGGATTCAAGAATATCTTTTGGCCATCGTTGCGGTGGTTATAATGACAATTCTCTTCTTTCATTATCTTGTTGAAAAAGACACGGGAGTGAAGCTCTCAAAGAGATATAGAAATTCTATTTTTGAAGCTCAATCAAAAGTATTCTTAAATGCTACTCAGTATTTAATTTCTGGAAATAAAGACCTTGCGATTAAGGAAATACTAAACGCTGTTGATATCAACAGAGAAACAATTGAAACTTACTTCGCTCTCGGAGGGCTATTTAGAAGTAATGGTGAAATTGAAAAGGCAATTAGTATTCATAGGTCTCTTATTGCGAGAGAAAATATTTCTGAATCTCATCGTTTAAGAGCTTTGAAGGAACTTGCTATTGATTTTGATAAGGGTGGTTTCATAGATAAGGCGGTTGAGACTTATAAAGATGTTCTAAAAATTAATAGAGATCAATTCGAAGTGATTCAATCTCTATGTAGAATTTATGAAGATGTTGAAGACTGGGATCAAGCCTATCACTATAGAATAATGCTTTCAAAAGTGGGGCATAATAATCAAGCGGAGACGATCTCTCATATACTTGTTCAGAAAGCTAAAATTTTCTTTGAGAAAGGAGAGTTTTCTAAGAGTAGGGAAGACTTAGAGGATGCTTTTAGATTTGCACCTTCTGTATCAGCAAAAATCTTAAGACTTAGGGTTCAACTTCACGATGGAAATTTAGAGCAGGCAAAGTTCTCACTGCTAGAACTTTTAAAAGAGCATCCTATGTACGCCTCTTTTATTTTTGAATCTCTTGAACAAGGCTTTAAGGGAGCAGAGGAAGAGCAAGAACAATATAGTACAAGACTTAGTATGCTTAGAGATTATTTTTTAGAATTAGATGATAGTGAATTCTTAAATTCTCCATCAGTGATTCTCTCTAAAGTGAGACTTCTTAAGTCTAGAAACTTATTAGAAAAAGCCTATGCCATTATGAGTCCTTGGGTTGCGAGCCATCCTCATACTTCTCAGGCAATTTATAGCGAATACATTAAACTCTTAATAGACTTAGGAAAGAGTGAAGATGTTGTTAAGTATACAAAAGACTTTTTAAATAGTTTTCACCAATCATTAACGAAGCATTACTGTAATGAGTGTGGATATAATTCTGATGAAATATTCTGGCGTTGTCCCCAGTGTTATTCATGGGAAACAATCCAATTCCGTTGGAAGGTATAGTGAAGAAATTTTTAATATTATTCTTATTTTTAAATGTAACAATGGCCCAAGAACAAACGAAAGTTCTAGATAAGGTCATGTACGTAAATAAAATATTTGCTCAAGTACATAAGAGCCCTTCAAAGCATTCGATCTATTTGACAACGACTGAGTGTGGACATCCCGTGAAAGTATTTAAAATGATCTCAAAAACTCGTTCAAGAGTTCTCTTTAATAGGACTTGGAAGATTGTAAAAGTGGGATCTTACGATGGATATATGAACGGAGATTATCTTTCTGCGACAAAAGTAGAATGCTTTCAAGATAAGTACCCAAAGTTCTTTGATTCAATGAATCTAGAGATAAACGATATGTTCTATTGGGGTAAATTATATGACCAATATGTAACCGGTAAGTCGAGAGCTAATTAATATGAAATCTAAACTAGTAATAACTCTATTGATATTATGCTCTCTTAGCTTTGGTGCAGAAAAGTCAAAAGAAGAAATGGAAAATGAGCTTATCGATTTTTCTAAAATAAAAGATGTGATTAAAAGTGATGGGTTAGAGGAAGCTGCTCGTAAGAAATCTCTGATTGCTCTAGATAAGAAGAAGAAGAGATTAGAAAAAGATAAGGCCAGATATGAATTTCCAAGTGAAGATGAGTTCTGGCCATTTATAAGTGAGTATTGGTTAGTTAAGAATGCTTCTATTTTAAAATGGAATGTTAAGAAACCCGACTACGGACTTGATGAATCATTTGAGCAAGTTTTAAAGAGCGTAGGTATTTTTGAATTAAAATTTAAAATCCTATTAGTGGATTCTCCAAATGTCTTTCACTTTGCTCTACCTTATAGAAAGAATGAAGTTCTCTTCTTGCTTTCTATTCCTTTTATTAGAACAATGGATTTAACAAAATTAGAGATATCGATTCTTCTCTTTGAAAACTATATCCGTATGAAACAAGGCTTTTTCCAAGAGATGGCAATGACAAAAGAGATGAAGGCCATGCTTGGTTCAAACTTTCAGGGGAAGAAGGTTGATCAAGAACTAATAAAAAATATTTTAAAAAAGTATGACCAGATTGTTCTTTCTGAAGGATTTAATTTTAAGCAGCAGTTTACGATAACAAAAGAAATGGAGCAGATTCTAAAGAATAATTTAAAACTTTGGAATGCTTACTTTTCACTACTTCGAAAAATTGATACTTTGGTCAAGGCGAATACTTTATACGAGCAATACGTGAAGATTTATCCTTCTCCTGAGCTTCAGCTTAATTGGCTAACTCCAAAGTAATATGAAAGAGAATAAGGCCGCAGAAGAGAAAAAGAGATTTCTCATTCATCTTTCATTTATACTATTTTATTTCTTTCTTTGTTGGGCAGTTTATCTCATTGTCTCTTCAGTCATAACATTCTTTCATCTTCAATTAGATCACTCTTTAAATATTGTTGAGAATTGGAATTTTGATCAAGGATGGGAAATTGCTTCTTTTGTGAAAATTATAGCTTTCTTTATTATTAGTAAATTTATTTCAATACGATCAACATCTAGAAAGCCTCTTCGTACATTTTTCTTGGATAATTACTCTGCTCCAAAAAGAAATCTCTTAACCTTGATCGTCTTTAATCTTGTCTTTGCAATTTTATTTTTAAAACCTATTGTAGCCGAGAGAGTAACATTTGAATTCTTTAAAATATTCTCCTCATACTTTGGATCTTTAATTTATATTTTTTCGGAAGTCATTTTTCTCTTATTTCTTCAGAATATCTATAAAGTGTCTAAGACAAAGAGAAATATTGAAACAATTCTCTTTATAACACTAAGTTATATTTTAAATGTTCATGTCTTTACACATTCTAGCTTTGCGCTTGCTTCTCTTCCATTCTATCTCATTCTTTGTTTCTCTTCATCTTATTGGAGAGAGGAGAGTTGGAGTTATCCTTTACTCATTTTAGCAATATTTATTTGTCCATTAATTTCTCTTTTTGGAGTAGATTTTATTTGGGGAAGTGACTTTTCTTATTTAATGCCTATGCAAGCGCCAAATCTCTTGCTCTTTGTCGTTCTTACATTAGTATCTACTGGTTACATGATTTATTTAAAGAGGAAGAATTCCGATTTAGAAGATCAAGTATAAACCATTGCCGGTTGCAGCTTTTTATTAACCGTATAAAATAATAGTAATACTTTGACTAAATTTAAGGAGTTCATTTTGACTACAGGTGAATTAGATATTTTCCACATTATGCTAGATGCAAGTCTCGTTGTTAAGGCAGTTCTTTTATCGTTAATTATTGCGTCGGTTGTATCATGGGCAATAATTTTAAAAAAGAAGAAGTTAATTAAAGAATTAGAAGAAAATAGTAGAGACTTTTTAGAGGTTTACAAGAACTCATCTTCTTTAAAAGAAGTAATGGAGAGTTGTCACAATTTATCAATGTCTCCTCATCGCTCTCTTTTTACTCATGGCTATCTAGAGCTCTCAAAGTTAAAAGATGCCTTAAATGACGATAAGGATCGATTAGAGAAACATTTCTCTCAGTATGGGCTCCAATTTCTTGAAAGGGGAATGAAGAAAGGTGTTCATGAAATTAACGTAGAACTTGAAAAGTTTCTCTCGACGCTGGCAAGTATTGGTTCAGTAACTCCATTTGTTGGTTTATTTGGAACAGTCTGGGGAATTATTGGATCATTTACTGGACTTGCTGGTGGTGGTGCGACTTTAGATGCTGTTGCTCCAGGGATTGCCGAGGCGCTAGTTGCTACTGCAGTAGGACTTGTCGCAGCTATTCCAGCTGTATGGTTTTATAATAAATTTAATAATGAGAATGCTCACATACAGTCTGAGATGGAAAGTTTTGGACAAGAGTTTCTAAATGTTGTGGAAAGATCACTAGCAAAATAGGAAGAAGTTATGGCCTTTAATGTTGGAAATAAGAAGGGAGCAATATCAGAGATTAATGTAACCCCTCTCGTAGACGTTATGTTAGTTCTTCTCGTGATCTTTATGATCACAGCTCCTCTGATGCTAAATGGAATTAAGCTTGATCTCCCAAAAACAAAAGAAGTAAATCCAATCAGTTTAAATACAACACAAGTTGTTCTCTCTTTTACTGCAAGTGGAGATTACTATATTGGTGAAACAAAGGTTTTAAGAGGTGAAATTATTCCCGAAGTGAAAAGCTTATTTTCAAAGAATAAAACAGATACTCTCTTTCTTAGAGCTGATTTTGGAATGAAGTATGGAGATGTTGCAAAACTTATGTCTTTTCTAAAAAGAGAAGGGATTCTAAAGGTTGCCTTAGTCACGGAGATTGAGAAAAAGTAATGAGTGTGAATACTGTAAGTAATAAAACATTTAAGTATTACTTTAGTTGGTCATTTTTCTTCCATCTGAGTTTTGTTGCGCTCTTCTTTTTATTTGGAAAATTAGTTCACGATAAAATTTCTGAAACGAGAGATTACAATATAAAACTTATTTCAGCTTCTGTTAAAGTTGATATGGTTTCAATGCCAAAGTTTACATTAAAAGAGTTAAAGACAATGCAAGTTCCTGCTAAGGGAGAAGCTGCAGTAGAAAAACCGTCAGAGAAAGCGGCAGAAGTAATTAATAAAGATGACACTGTTTTTGAGAAGAAAGTAGCAAAGCCAAACTTCTTAGACATGATGAAAGGAATGTCAGCTAAGAAGGTTGAAAAAAAGAAATACAAAGAAGTTGAAAAGAAAGGTTCTGATCAGGGAATCGGAGTTGACTCTAATACTTTAAAGAAATTAGTGGCCGAAGGAAATAAGATATCTAAAGGCGTCGCTCTTTCTGGAACGGGACGATCTGACCAGGAACTTAGTGAATTTCAAATGTATGCTTCAACGGTTTCAGCAGAAGTGAAGCAGCACTGGAAACTTCCAGGGTTTCTCTTAGATAAAAATTTAAAGTGTAGAATTAGAATATATTTAAAATCAGATGGCTCTCTTCTTAGATCCGAAATTTTTGAATCTAGTGGAGAGAAGGAATTTGATAACAGAGCGATCAAGGCAGTCGAGCTTGCTGCACCTTTTTCCAACGTCCCATCGGCGAGTAGGGCAAATGCCCTTAAGGGTGAGATTGTTCTAGGGTTTCCACTATAGGAGTAGAGATGAAGAAAATGATTAGTTTAATACTTATGTTATTAACTTATTCCACTATGGCACAAATTAATATAGTCGCTGTCGGTGAAGCGGAGTTAGAACTTTCTAAAGTAGAAGTTGCAAAACCAATCCTTCAAAATGGAGTAACTGGAAATAGTATTTCAAACGCCTCTACTATAATGGATGTTGTGAGAAATGATTTTTCATTTTATATGAAGAAGTTTTCTGTAAAAAAAGATCTCTCTTCAATAGGAGAGGGGAGTTTGAGCTACTCTTCTTATAAGGCACAGGGAATTAGTTATATTATTAGAGGATTCTTTAAGCAATCTTCTAATGGACTAAAAGTCACACTCTCGGCCCACGATGTTGGTAAGGGGGAAACTATTTCTGAGGAAGAGTATGACTTTGAAGGAAATAACCCTAGAGAAATTGCTCATAAATTTGCTCACGTGGCCTATAAGAAAATCACTGGAGAAGATTCTATCTTTAATTCAAAAATGATTTTCGTTTCAGATCGTCATGGAACAAGAGCAGAGCCGGTTAAAGAATTATATATGATGGACTTTGATGGAGGGAATAAGAAGAGAATTACTCGCCACGGAGGAGTCGTTATTTCACCTGCAATCTCACATGATGGAACAAAAGTTCTCTACTCTCTTATAAAGAATGAAACTTCTAAGCATAGAAATATAAATCTTCGTGTCTATGATTTAAAAACGGGGAGAAACTCTCTTGTATCTAATAGAAGCGGGCTTAACTCAGGAGCAGTCTTCATGCCTGGCGGTGAGTCCATTCTCTTGACTCTAAGCCATGTGGGAAATGCTGAGATCTTTATAATGAATTTGAAGACGCAAGCGCTGACAAGGTTAACTAATAGCTACTCGCCGGACGTAGACCCTTCGATTAATACTGACGGTTCTGTTATGACCTTTCTCTCTGGAAGGGCCGGGAAGCCAATGATTTATACAATGGATATGAAAACTAAAGCTGTGAAGAGAATTAGTTATGTTGGAAAGTTTAATGCTACTCCAAGATTTGCTCCAGATGGTAAGACTATTGCTTTTAGTTCATGGCTAGACACACGTTTTGATATCTTCAGAATTGACAGTGATGGTAATAATTTAGCTAGGTTAACTAAGGACTTTGGTTCTAACGAAGACCCTACCTATTCAAATGATGGACAGTTTATAGCCTTTTCTAGTCAAAGAGTCCTCTCTAGGACCAAGGCCGTACAAAATATATACATAATGGACAATGATGGAGAAATTATAGGGGCCATCACTGAAAATTTTGGAAATTGTACAACTCCTAGATGGACTAAGTTGCTGTAATTGGGAAAATACAGTAAAAAAAATGAACACCCGAGCATTTTAGTCTTGTAAAAAGTTCAGGCGCATTGTATTATTTTCTTAGTTAACGCTTAGCGTAATTAATTAAATAAATCAATATAACTGACTAGGAGATGAACAATGACTGAGATGGTGGCTAAAAACTCTACAAGAATTGAAGAATTATCGTCTATCTTATTATCAACTCTAGATGAGCAAGTATTTTTTAATGAAATCTCAAAATGCTTAAATGAGATCGTAATAAGCGATAGAGTGAGAATTCTTAGAGTAAGAGAAAATGGGTCAAGCTCACTAGTAAGTGAAAATGGTCAGTCAGTTGAAAATAGTCAGATTATCGAAAAGGGTGCCGGAATTGCTGGTTACGTTTTAAGAACAAAGAAATCATACTTCTCAAATAATATTTCAAGAGATCCTTTATTCTCTTCTAATGATAACGGAGACACTGTTGCTGAGCTTTGTTTACCACTAGGTTGTGATGGTTTCATGATCGGAACAATTCATATTCAGTCGCTTTCAGAAGATAGAGCATTCTCTAGAGAAGACATTACAGATGTTTTAGAGATTCTTGGTGCCATCGAAAAACCAGTAAAGAACATGAAAATTTATCTATCAGCTAAGTTCTTAAATGAGTCATTATCAAGACAAATTGAAGCAAAAGAAAAAGAACTAGAGCAGAGTAAATCAAGTGTAAATATTTTAGATTCTTACAGAATTGAAGAAAAAGATATTATCGGTAAATCAGACTCTATGAAAGAAATCATTAGAGTTGCAGATAAGGTAGCAGCAGTAGACGTTGCAACGCTAGTTCTAGGTGAGTCTGGAACAGGTAAGGAAATGATTGCTAGAAGAGTACACTGCAGAAGTGCGAGAAAAGAAGGAGCATTTATCTCTGTCGATTGTTCTTCTCTAAGTGAAGCACAATTAGAAATTGAACTCTTTGGTGAAGAAGCAAGAGATTTCACAGAAGCACATAACGTAAGATTAGGATTAATTGAACAAGCAAATAACGGAACACTTTTTATTAATAATATCGAATCAATGCCTGTAATGATTCAGTCAAAGTTAATCAAATTTATTAACGAAAAAATGGCATTTAGATTAAGAGGTCAGATTCCTTATAGATCAGATGTTAGAATCATCGCTTCAAGCGCGAGAGATTTCTCTGAGCTAGTAGACAAGGGATTATTTAGAGAAGACCTTTTCTACGCACTAAATACAATGTCACTAAGAGCGCCAGCTCTAAGAGATAGAGTTGAAGATATTGAAATGCTTGCATCATTTTTCTTAAACAAAGGTAAGAGCGCTGATCTTCAAAAGTCACTAGCTCCTGGAGCGTTGAAGTCACTTCAAGATTATCACTGGCCAGGAAACGTTAGAGAACTTCAATCTGTAATGGAGAGAGCGTTTATTCTTTCTGATGGAATGATTGTTGAGAAAGATCACTTGTCAGAAAGTGTTTCTCAAGCTGAAAAAGTTGAAGAAGTAAGTGATTCTAAAGTAATCGAGTTTAGTGAAATGACTCTTGATGAATTAGAGAGAAAGCATATTTGTCACACTCTAGAGCACCTAGGTGGAAATAAGACTAAAACAGCTAAAACTCTAGGAATTACAGTGAAGACTCTTTATAACAAGCTTCACTCATATGGAATGATCGAGCCAAAAGAAGCTTAATCAGACTAAGAGCACTGTGTAAAAATTAAATTTGAATTATTGAAACATACTAAGTATTATTGAAATTCGCCTCAAAAGACATTTTGGGGCGATTAAGTTCTTTTAAGGAGGAGCCGTGAGTACGACTACAGATACAATTGCATTCGAAAATAAAGGTATTAGAAATTTTCGTTCTGCAGCAGATATCGAAAACTTCTATAGATTTGTTCAAGATAATGGACTTAGAAGAGAAGCTCAACTTGTTCTTTCAGCCCTAGTCGGAAGTCTAAAGCAAAAAGAAAAGAAAGAAACTAGAAAGAAGAAAGCAAAAGCAAAAAGAAAAGCAAAGTTACAATAAGTATAAATCCGGCCGGGAAGGCCGGTATTCTTTTTAGATAAAGAATTCCTGAGGTTGAACATGGACGTCAATAAAAAGGGAAGAGTTGTCTTCGACCCTATCTATGGCTTTATAAAGCTCACACCAGTTGAATATGAAATCATTCACTCACCATTCTATCAAAGATTAAGATGGATTAAGCAATTAGGATTCAGCTTCTATGTTTTTCCAGGTGCCGAACATTCGCGCTTTGGGCATTCTATTGGAGTAATGTTTAATGCTCATAGAATTTTACAATCGTGTTCAAGAGGTGTTTCTGATGAAGAGCTAATGGATGAGAAGTGTCTAACTAAAGAAGCGGTCTATCATAAGACTCTTAGGATTGGCGCTCTTCTTCACGATCTCGGAACATTTGTCTTCTCTCATACAACTGAATCTGCCTATATTACTTTTGGTGAAACAACTAATTGTAAAGGTGGAAAAGGTCTTCAAGATGACCATGAAAATCTTGGATCATTCATTATTAAAAATACCGATTATGAAGGTGGGATTACTCATATTTTAAAGAAGTATGGGCTAGACCCGCAAACAATTTCAGACCTTGTAAAAGGTGTGGACCCATCAATTTTAGCGAACCAAATTCTACATTCTGAAATTGATTGTGACAGAATGGACTATCTTCTCCGCGACGCTCACTACACAGGTCTTAAGTACGGTGCTTACGATAGAGATTATCTTCTGCATCACTTTGAAGTAAAGAAAGTAAATCAACACGATATCTTAACTATTAGACATAATGCTCTTCACTGTGTTGAAGATTTCCTCATGTCTAGGTTTGCTTGGTACTCTCAGGTGATACGTTCTCCAAGAGGATCTAAGTATGATGCTATTGCTGAGAGAATAACGTTTCACTTCTTAGAAAAGGGTTATATCTATAGGTATAGCGATCTTCTAGATATGATTGCCAATGATCCAATGAAGTTCTATGGCTTCAACGATAATTACTTTATAACATTGGTTCAAAAGCATTACTCCAATGGAGATCTTGATAAGGTCCCACATATAAAAGATATGGCCTTAACACTTCTTTTAGAGAAAGGTGCTAAGACAATTAACTGTGAAGAGTTTAAGCAAATTCTCTTTGATCAAGATAAAGCAAGTGACAACGAGAGAATCGTTAAACGTGCTCAAGCAAAAGTAAAAGAATTAGAAGACTATATTGCTAAGAATGGAGATCCTTCAGATTGGATTCTTCCAGATCTTCCTAAGAAAGATATTATCTATGTGAAATCTCCTAAGGCCATTGCTAAGAATGGACAGAAGTCTAATCTCTTATTAGAGAGAGATCCTGTGAAGATTAGTTACGAGAATGGAGACATTAAGCTGTTAGCCGATGTAGAGAATTCTGTTATCTCAAGTCTTCATAAGAAAATGAATTATACCCCTAATGTGTTTTGCTCAATGAAAACACACGAGAGGTTAATTAAAGCGGGATTAATTTCGAGTTAAACTAATGAGTGAGTATTGTGGTTTCTACTTTGCCAGTTGATAATTGGCATAAAGACAGTATCAATGCTCTCTCCATCGTAGGGAATAGTTTCTAAATCCCCAGTTTTAATTTTCAAATCACTTGTGACAAAAATAACATCGCTATGATTATCCATCGTTCTATAATTTCTAATGAAAGCAGTTTCTTCCATTGAGTTTTCTAGGTTCACGATTACACAGAGAATTGAACTACTTCCTTTTCTAATAGGAACTCTTGAGCTGTAAAAAGATAGTTCTGCGATTCTCTTATTGAGAAGTTCTTCGCGTTCCTCTAAATCATCAGGAAGATTCTTTGTCGTAAGACAATAGAAGACTAGCTCCATTCCCATTCTCTTTTCATCATCAGGCTTGATGGCAAGAAGGGCCATGGATTCGTCAGCTGAAGTTAAGATATATTTTGAAGTTAGAGCATCTTTAATAGGAATAATTAATACTTCTTCATGTAGGAGAGTGACTTCTGTACTGTCCTTAAATTGAATAGGATTAATTTTAATGAAGCGAATTTCGTTACTATCAGAAAGAGAGAAAGTTAAGTCACCAATCATGAAAGATTTTAAATTAACCGTTTTAGATGACAGTGGAATTTCATTTCCAATAATATCTTCAAGTTCTAGTTGAATTTTACTTCTATGAGCGAGCTCTTTTGAAGTGAAAGCACTATAGCTTCTTCCATCAGAGTTAATAATCGGACAGTCGTTCTCATCAACTTCTACATAAACTAAGTCATAGTAACCTAGTGCTGTAAAATTATTTGAATAATGCTTAATTCTTGTAGAAAGAATTAAATCTTTTTCCATTTCCCAAGCTTGAATATTCATAACGACTCCTTCGAAGTTAGACTAATTTCTATCATGGCAAACTTGAGGGCTCAAGATATGTCTGGCCTAAATATGACGAATGCCACGTCGCGCATTGGGGCCAATTTGAAACTGATGTCTTTACTCAGGTAAAGTGAGTATGTGAAATAGAGCATTTAGTAGCGAAAAAATTTCAAAAATCGATCTTATCTAATGGATTTCTTTACTAAAATCCTGCAATTGGGTAGAATAAAAGAGCTGTAGCAGATAATGCAGCTTCAAATTAGGATGATTTGAATAGTTATTTTCTAAGGATAGGTCAGGATGATCAACACTTCGTTTCATAAAACGCAAAGCTCACAAAATCGCTCAAATTTCACATCAAAAAATCTCTTCTATCTAGAAGATGTTTCTGTAAATTTTGGAAGTACAATTGGACTTAGTCATGTTCAGTTCTCTGTGGAAAGAGGTGAGGTTGTTTTTATTACTGGAGCTTCTGGAGCAGGGAAGACAACTCTTCTAAGAGTGCTTGCTGGAGATATAGAGCCTGACAGTGGACGAGTGAAGAGACCAGACTCTTCTATTTTTATTTCACAAGTATTTCAGGACTTAAGAGTTTTGGGGAACCTTACTTGTCGAGAGAATCTTAACTTCTGCTTTGATCCAAAATTTTATAACTCTAGAAAAGAATTTGATAAAGATATAATGGAACTATCAAGAATCGTCGGAATTACAGATCGTTTAGATATCAAAATGAAGAACGCTAATGGTGGATTAAAGCAGAAGATTGCAATCATCAGAGCACTTCTTTCAAGACCCGATATTATTGTCTGTGATGAGCCGACAAGTTCTCTGGATGCAGAGAGTGCACGAAAAATATTCGATATTTTAAATCTATATAATGTAAAAAGAAAACTTACAGTCATTTGGGCCTCTCACAATAAAGAATTGGTTAAGCAATTCTCGGGGAGAATCGTTCATCTAGACGGAGGTAAGTTAGTTTATTCGGGGCATGCATGTTTTATTTAAGTAGCTTTTTTCAAAATGTTAAGAATAATCCAGTTTGGGGAGGACTCTTTATTACTACCTCTCTAGTCTTACTTGTAGGATCATTGAATTTTACGAGTCTTGAAAAGAGCGTATTTAATGACACCGGTAATCTGAGTTCTGGACCTTACTTTCATGCGTTAATTTCAGGGGCTGAAAATCATGAACGTATTTCGAGAAAACTGACGGAGTTACCTGGGGTAAATAGAGTAGAGATCTTAGGAGAGAACGAAATACAGAATCAAGTAACAAAGGTTTTATCTAACTTAGATCTTGGAATGAAGATTGAGGATATGGACCTAGACTATGCAGGTTTAAAGGTCATCTTAGATAAGAATCTTCAAGAAAGAAGTCAGAACCTGATTAGAGACTATCTCGTTCGTTTGGTTGGATCTTCTAAGCTAACTCTTGGAGCTGTTAATGCAATTTCAAAAGCTGAACAATTAAAGAATCAATTATTCTCACAATTTAAAGAGTGGGGAATTACTGTTGTAAGTGTTGCGAGTCTTATTATTTGGGGGCTCATTGCAATAGTATTTTCAACAAAGGTTCAGCAGAGTTCATACTTAATCGAGAAGTTTCAAAGAAGAAGTAAGGTAGGTCTAAAAGTAATGCTTACAGGAATGGCAACTCTCTTTGCTCTTTGTTTCTCTTTAACATTTTCATTTGGTGATTTAAGTACAGTCGGAGCGGTTATAGGACTTTGCTTAATTACAGCTCTTTCATCTATTCAACTTAGGAATCTACAGTGGCACGAATAGCCCCGAAATTATTATTCCTTTTAATCTTGCTCTTTAGCTGTGCTAAAGGGTTTGCAGCAAAGAGTGTTACGATCTCAGATCTTAGAAAGAATTTGAGATCACAAGAAAGAACCTTAAAGAAAATAAATGCTAGAATAATTAATTTAGAGAAGAATTTAAGTACAAGAAATAAAGATTATATAGAGATTCTTGAATCGAAGAGACAAATTGAAAATCAAATCTATAAGAACTCCGAAAAAATTGAAAAGTACATTGAAGTAGTAAGAGAAGAGAAAGTAAGAGTGAAGAATCTCTTAGGGTCTGTCGTTGCGAACTCTTTTAATGATGAAGAAACTAGCGCCGATCTATTGACTAAGAAGATGATGGCAAAAGCACTCTCTCAAAAGATCTTAAAACTTAAGTCAATTGAGCAAATCTTGGAGCTGAAGCAACTCAAGTATAATGAAATTCAGAAATCATTTAAAGGATTAGAAGAGAATGAGAGAGAAATTCTTGAAGTTATTACTAATTTAGAAAACCAGAAAAAAGAATACGCTTCTCAGTATGTTTCAATTGAGAAGAAGAAGAGTGATCTCTCTGTTGAGATATCTTCATTAAAATCAAAAATTACTTATACAAAGAATAAGGAAAAGAGTAGTTCCAAGCCCGTTCTTGTTGGATATAAATTTTCATCACCAATTGAAGACTATGTCGGTGTTGAGTACGGAAAGAAAGGAATTAACTTTAAGTTTAGATCGAAGCAACCAATAAAGAATACAATTGATGGAAAAGTCTCTTTCATAGGGTCATTATCAAATTATGGAAATGTTATAATGATTGAACATGGAAATCAGACAAGATCGATTTTCCTAGGACAATTAAAAAGTAAAGTTAAGAAAGGACAAAGTGTAGCCTCTGGAGAAATTCTTGGATACACTCTGGTAAATAGTAAGTCGAGAGAATTAGGGAAATTATACTTTGAAGTGAGAAAGAAGAATATCGCTCAGAATACTTCACTCTTGATGGATGATAATTTCTTAGCAAAGAATAATCTAAACAACGTAAAAATATAGTTTAAGGAACAATTATGAAAAAAAAGGGTGCGCGAAGCTTTAGAGCTATCGCTCTATGTATTTCGCTTTCTGTTGGTGGTTTACTTATGGGCTTTGTGGGTACGCAAAAGGTCCTCGCTGTTACAAAATCAAGATTTGAAAAATTAGAGCTCTTTAATAAAGTCCTTTTTCTCGTTGAATCTCAATACTATAGAGAAGTAGATACAGATAAGCTTATTCAAGGTGCAATAAAAGGAATGATGAATACACTTGATCCTCATTCTGCCTTTTTAAATAAAGAAGTCTTTGCAAAAATGCAAGAAGAGACACAAGGAGAGTTTGGTGGTCTTGGTCTTGAAGTTACTCAAAAAAGTGGACATCTAATAGTCGTAACTCCTATTGAGGATTCACCGGCTTTTAAGGCCGGAATCCTTCCGGGTGATAGAATTGTTGAAATCAATCATGAATCTACGATTGGCGTGACGCTTGAAGAAGCAGTAGATAAAATGCGTGGAAAGAATGGAGATAAAATCTCTATCGGCGTTGTTCGTGAAAATGAAGATGGTATCAAGAGCTTTGTTCTTACTAGGCAAACAATCAAGATTAAGCCAGTTAAATATGATGTGGTAAGAAAGAATTATGCATTTGTAAGACTGAAGCAATTTCAAAAGAGATCGGCGGAAGGGATTATTGATGCACTTAAAGATATTAGAAAGAAAACAAAGAAAGATGGTGGCCTCAAAGGAATTATTCTAGACCTTAGATCAAATCCAGGGGGACTTTTAGATGAAGCAGTAGATGTATCTTCGATCTTCTTAAAAGATGGAATTGTTGTTAGTACTGAGGGAAGAGACCCTAAGAATAAAGAAATAAGATACGTAAAAAAATCAGGTTATAAAGAATTAGACCTACCTCTTGTTGTACTTATTAATTCTTCATCAGCTTCTGCTAGTGAGATTGTTTCTGGAGCGATCCAAGATATGAAACGTGGAATTATAATGGGGTCTCAATCTTTTGGAAAAGGTTCTGTTCAAACAGTTGCTAAAATTGATGATGAGAAAGGTGTCAAACTTACTATTGCTCAATATATGACTCCTAAAGGGAGAAAGATTCAAGCTGTAGGAATTGTTCCAGACGTCTTTGTTGATGAAGTTGAAGCCAATTGGGTGACGGAAAATAAGAAAGAGCAGGGTTATATTAGAGAATCTGATTTAAAGAATCACCTAACTGCAACTATTGAGACAAAGGAAGAGAAGAAACTTCGAATTCAGAATGAAAAAGAAGACAGAAAACTTAGAATGGAGAAGCTTGAAAAGCTTAAAAAAGATAAGAAGAAAGATCATAAGAATAAGTGGATGATTAAGTATAACCCAAGTGATGATTATCAAGTTCTGCAAGCGGTTAATTATATACGTTCATTTGATCTCTTTAAGAAAATGAATAAATAAAAGACTAATAACTCAGTGCCGATTCTTCTTAATCGGCACTTTTTCTTTCTCTAAAAATTTGCATATTGTCTCTAAATTGCTAGTATTTTCCCATGAGTAATATTCGCTATGATTCAGTTTCAACCCTTGTGGGAAAAGTAAAAGGCCTCTTAGAAGGTCAATTTCGTAGTGTCTCTATTGAGGGAGAAGTCACAAATTTCTCTCTTTCTTCTTCTGGTCATTATTACTTCACTTTATCTGATAGAAATTCTTCTCTTTCGGCCTGCTTATTTAAAATGGATGCTTTAAGAAATCCTGAAGTAAAGATGCTAAAAGATGGGGATAAAGTTCAGTGTATTGGAAGCATTGGAGTTTATGCAAAGAGAGGATCTTTTCAATTAATTGCAAAGAGAATAACAAAAGCTGGAGGGGGAGGAGATCTTCTTGCAGAGTTTGAAAAATTAAAGAAAAAGCTAGCGCAGGAAGGGCTCTTTGATCTCGAAGTGAAAAAGAAAATTCCAACTATGGCAAAGAAGATTGCAGTAATAACTGCTCTAAGAGGAGCGGCGCTACAAGATTTCCTAAACATAATGAAGAGAAGGACTCTTTGGACAGATATTCTCGTTGTTCCGACCCTCGTTCAGGGTGATGGAGCGGCAGCTTCCATTAGAAAGTCTCTTTTTAATACCATTAAATTTTCTCTAGATAATCCAAATAATAAAGTTGATGTTATCGTTCTTACTCGTGGTGGAGGAAGTTTAGAAGATTTATGGGCCTTTAATGATGAGGCCTTAGCATGGGATATTTATAATTGCCCTATCCCAATTATTAGCGCTGTAGGACATCAAGTTGATTATTCTATTTCAGACTTTGTAAGTGATATGCGCTGTGAGACTCCTTCCGCTGCTGCTCAAGTCTTAAGTGAAGGGCAGACTCAAATTCTCTCTCGTATTGAAAATGTGAGAAGACACTTAAATAATAGTGCGAAAAATATAATTTATTCTAGAAGAGACCGTGTGGGAGCACTTAGACCAGAGGCACTTCTTTCAAGAGTAAATAATCTCTTTCAAGATTATAAATTTAGGCTAGAGAAATGTTCTTTAGAAAAAAGAGACGTCGAGCTTATCGGTCTCCATGATCATTGGTTTCGCATTGATGATAATATGAAGAGAATGAAGGCCAGTCTAGATAATATACTTAAAGATAGAGAGCATAGAGTCTCTAAGTCTATTGAGCTATTAAATGCTCTAAGTCCTAACAATGTTCTTGAAAGAGGATATAGTTATGTGACAAGTGAAGATGGTCATGTGGTGGCAAGTTCAAAAGAGTTCACTGCTCTTCCTAATGGAGCAACCTTAAGTATTCAATTTAGTGATGGTAAGAATAAAGTGAGTAAAGTGTGAGCTTTAGAACTTATTCGTCTACATTAGAGAGTCCTGAAGTTGAAAACTTTTTAAAATCTTCAGGTTGGGTTAGCGGAAGTCACCATAATTTACTTATTAGTGAGTGCGAAGATCTAGAGTTTAAAGGATGGCAAATTGTGAGAACTCCGTCTCTATGTGGAGATAGAACAATCACTATTCCTAATTTTTCAAGTAAATACCTTGTGAGCATCCTCTCTCTCATTGAAGAATCTCTTTCTCAAGAGCAGTGGCTCTTTATGAGTGAAAGTGAAAAAGAGCTTTTTAATTCATTTTTTAAGTCAAAACTATCGAGCTTTGGTGATTTTCCTTTAAATGATTTTTTGAATTTTCTTTCTTCATGGGGAGATATTTTTGAAATGAATGAGAGAGAAAAGTTGAAAAATTTTCTCTTTGAATACTTCGATATAAATATTCACATTAACAGTACTGAGGATCTCTTAGAAGATAAGAAGTTCTTGAACTATCAGTCTATAATTAGAACTCATTCAAAAGAGTCGGGCCTATATTTCTGTTTTTCGAGCGGTGAAGAGATAGATGATGAATGTAAGCTACTTCTTGGGTTACTCATTATCTATCAGGATCAAAAAAGAGAAAAAGAAGCTCTCGAAAAATATACTAAGAGTGATTGGGAGATTATTTTAAATAGTTTAAACTTCTCTTCTTGCTTGATTTCGTCGAAAGGGGAGTTGGTCATTCATAATACTCTTTTTTCAGCTCTAGGACTCTATGCAAGTGATTGCCTAAAGCTAGAAAATGGAGAAACAGTAGAGCGCATTGATAAGTTCTATAAAGTCTTAAAGACACCTCTTAGGATTAAAGGAAGAGAGTATATTTCCTATATTTTCATCACTGATAAATCTTCAATACGAGAAGGTGGTCTAAGTATTACTTCAGAAGAGTTAGGAATTATTTCGGGCTCTATTGCACATGAATTAAATAATCCAATTGCAGGAATATTGGCAGCACTTACTCTCTTAAAACTTGAAGATGATATTGGTGAAGAATCTGAACATCTTATAAGCGATATGG
Source organism: Halobacteriovorax sp. JY17 (assembly GCF_002753895.1). NCBI lineage: Bacteria > Pseudomonadati > Bdellovibrionota > Bacteriovoracia > Bacteriovoracales > Halobacteriovoraceae > Halobacteriovorax > Halobacteriovorax sp. JY17. Next base: position 1,550,753 of record NZ_NJER01000001.1, read on the forward strand.
AAAGAGGAGCGAGGAGATGTCATAAGTTGATTGAAGTTTTTCTAGGCTTTTCTAAGCTTGATCCTACTCATGCACATATTGATACACTTGAAAGTTCTGTAGATCAATCTCTTCAACTTCTAAGGTCAAGAATGGTTGAGTCTAATCTGAAAATGGTTTTTGACTATAAACAGAGAACACCATTTTCAAGAAGTTTAAATAATAGTATCTCATCAATGATTTTCTACTTAATTTTAAGTGAGGCATTTACTCTAGGGCATCATCAGAAACTTTTGTCTGGAGAGTTTGATCAAATTAAAATAGAGGTCTTAGAAGAAGTTAACGAAATTAAACTTCGATTTATTCCTGAGATGAAAGTCTACGATGTTATTTCAAAATCAAAATTACTTCTTCACCTAATTAGTCTTTTGGAGCTTGAGATATTAGGTGAAGAAAGTGTTATTTTAATAAAGAATCTTAAAAAGTCTTAAATATAGTATTTTGGATATGAGTGCGGGTTTGGATTTTCTTTTAGAAAAGCTTCCATTTGCTGGAAGAAATTTTCTTGATTTTTAGCGGGTAGACTCTTTTTAAAGACAAATAGATTCCCAGCTTCTTTCTCATTTAAAATATAGATATCTAAGAATTGCTTAAAGAGTGGGTTAAAGAAAGTTTTCTTTAACTTATTATTACTAAGCTTATTAGACTTTGAATTTATATATTGAATTAATTTCTTCTTATGACCTGGATACCTAAAGACAAGTTCAGACTTTTGAGAGAGTGAGTTCACAGGATAAATAATATACTGCTCGGGAACTAAATTATTTATAATAATAAAGTCACCAAAGTTATTCCCAAGTAAGTTGTCACCTCTTATATCGTCTTTAAGTGGAGGCTTTTCTGATGGGAGATGTTCTTTCCACAGAAATCGAGTGATCTCGCCTCTGTCACTTGAATCTACTTTATTAAATAGGCTGCTATAGTTAATTAAGGCCTCTAAAAATGGTCCAACTAATTTAATCGTTAGGTTCTTCCAGTCAAGAGACTCTAGCTTTGAATAAATTAATTCTCTTTCAGCCGCTGTATTATTGCAAGGAAGAGCGAAGAGGATGACTCCATTCTCTCCCTTAATCGTTACAATGTGCGGAGTTTTAAGAGATTCAAACTTCTCTTTTATATCTTCTATTTTATCTTCTGATTTGAAGTTGGCCCTGTCTAGCTCATACCTTCCTCTAGGATAGTAGAGGTGGTTAATCTTAGTGATACCTTTATCAATATATATTCTTAGGTAAATAAGTAACAGATCCGCAGTGGCCAAGGCATCATCAAGGGCCCTATGAGCTTTCTTATGTTGAATTCCAAAAATCTTGCTCATGTAATTTAGGTTTGAGTTCATGAGGTTTGGAATTAAGTACTTTGTCATTAGATTCGTACAAAGGCTCTTATTTTTTAAAATCGGCTTTTTTAGTCTTTTTAGAACAGAATTAAAGAAAGGAACATCAAAGCTTGTGTTATGTGCAACAAGAATTGAATCTCCCATAAATTCTAAAATCTCATCAATGACATCTTCAATGATAGGGGAGTCTTTGACGTCATCTTCTTTGATACTAGTCAATTTTTGAATAAATTCAGGGATTCTTATTTCTGGTTTTATTAGATAATTTTTCTGTGCAATGACTTCAAAGTTTCTAATCTTTACTAGGCCAATTTCAATGATTTTATCTGACTTATGGTTTCCGCCAGTAGTTTCTAAATCAAAGACGCAAAATTCTAAATTCTTTATGAGTTCAAATGCTTCTGACATGGATGACCTTCACCGAACATTCGCTCGTGTGGATTTGGGTTATAGTAGTAATATTCTAATAAAGCCTAGTGAAATATTGAAGGGGGAATTAACTCCCCCCAGAAGTCTCTAAGCTCCGATTCTCTTAACTGTTTCTTTTAGAATTTTTGTGAATTTCTCCATGACTCTAAGAGCTTCATCTTTAATATCTTCATGTTTTAATTCAACATTCTCGATTCCTGAGGCCATATTTGTCACGCAACTTACTCCACAGACTTTCATTCCAATGTGATTGGCAGCAATACACTCAGGAACTGTACTCATTCCAACAACGTCAGCTCCAAGAATTCTTAGCATTCTAACTTCTGCAGGTGTTTCATAAGTTGGTCCAAGAACTCCGGCATAGATTCCTGTCTGCATCGTGTAGCCAAGATCCGTAGCGGATGCTTGAATAATTTCTCGAAGTTCTGGATGGTAGGCCTTAGTCATATCTGGAAAGCGAGGACCCATTTCTTTAATATTTGGCCCAAGAAGAGGATTCTTTCCTGTCATGTTAATATGATCTTCAATGATAACGAGATCACCTGATTTGTAATTTGTATTAATACCACCAGCTGCATTTGTTAAAATAAGAGTATCAACACCTAAAGTAGAAAGAAGTCTTGTTGGAAAAACAACGTCGTCCATGTCAAGGCCTTCATAAGAGTGGTATCTACCTTGAAGAATGGCAACTTCTGTATTTTCTATTTTTCCTAGGATTAATTGTCCAGCATGTCCCTCAACAGTAGTTTTATGAAAGAAAGGAATGTCATCGTAAGAGATAATTGTTTTATCTTCAATTTGGTTAACAAAATCGCCAAGCCCAGAACCTAAAATGATTCCAACTTTTGGACTACATGGCTTTATTTTCTTTATATGAGCAGCGGCTGCTCCTAGCTTTTCGTACATCGTCTCTTCCAATTTTAACAGAGTGGGTTTTCGTCAATATCATAAATTAACGGTTTTAATACCTTAGGCTTAGTCGCCTTAATCTTTATATTTTGTTTTAAAATTTCTTCTTCAATTTCTTCAACTAGTTTTCTTTGATTATCATTAAAGTAAACAGTCACTAGTTTTTCGCCTTTCTTAACTTTTTGACCAACACACTTATGGACAATAAAACCAACGCCAAAATCTATGAGGTCTTCCGTCTTCTTTCTTCCACCACCTAAAGTCACAACGTGCTCTCCAAATTCTTGGCAAGCGATAGAAGTAATATAGCCAGCATTTGTGGAAAGTATTTCTTTTGTATTCTTTGCGAGTGGAAGTCTTGAATAATCATCAACAACTAGTTCATCACCGCCCTGAAGTCGAATGAGGTCTCTAAAACTTTCTAAGGCCTTCCCGTTCTTTAGAACTTCTTTCGCCTTCTTAACTCCAGCTTTATAGGTCTTCGTTATTTCTGCTAGGTAGATCATAGCGCCCGCTAGTTCTACTGAGATATCTGTAATATCTTTTGGACCACGGTTTTTTAAGACTTCGATACTTTCAATAATCTCTAAACTATTTCCGACAGCTTCACCAAGAGGTTGGTTCATATCAGTAATCATTGTAAGCATTTTCTTATCAAAGCGAGTTGCTGTATCTCTTAAACTCTTTCCAAGGGCCCGAGCATTAGCGCGAGTTTTCATAAATGCGCCAGAGCCAGTCTTAATATCCATGACGATACCATTAGCACCTTCGGCCAGTTTCTTACTCATTATAGAGGCAGTAATTAGAGGGATACTATCAACTGTTGCAGTCACATCTCTTAGGGCATAAATCTTCTTATCTGCAGGAGCAATTTCTCCTGTTTGGCCAATAAGTGCCATTCTATTCTTGTCTACAGCTTCTTTAAACTCTTTGAGAGTTAGAGAAGTTTTAAAACCTTTGATGGACTCAACCTTATCAATGGTACCACCTGTGTGACCGAGACCACGACCGGCCATCATCGGAACTTTCACGCCAGCAGCATGAGCAATTGGTGCTAGGATAAAAGAGGCCTTATCGCCAACACCACCAGTGCTATGCTTGTCGATAACGTCGACGCCTTCAAAGTTTATCGTAGATCCTGAAAATAGCATGGCGTCAGTTAGAGAAGCAGTCTCAGACTTATCAAAACCTTTGAGATAAATGGCCATTAGTAGAGCACTCATTTGATAGTCTGAAACAGACTTGTCAGTGACTCCAGCAATAAACCATTTGATTTCTGCATCGCTTAATTTGTAACCATCGCGTTTTTTTGCGATAATGTCGTAGGCGGAAAATTTATAATTTGTTTCGAGATTTTTCATGTACTTGACTCATTATTAAAAAAAAAGCATCGTAATATATATAACTTTCTAAAAAAGAAAGGAAACAACATCATATTCGCCGGGCCTTTAACTGTAAATGCCCGTTTAAGGTGGTTTTAATGTTCAATAAAATTAGTAATAGGCTTTTAATACTTTTAAGTGCAATAACTCTTAGTTTTTCGCCGTGCGCATTTGCTGAAGGTGAAGCAGGTATTTTACAAGAGTCAGTAGGGGATTTGACAACTGTTGCGGCCATAGGGCTCGGCGGTGCGGTCTTAGGTCTTTCAACTCTATCTTTCACTAAAGAGCCAAAGGATCACCTGAAAAATATTCTTGTGGGTGGCGCTATTGGTATCATTGCAGGTGTTGGAATCGTTGCATGGCAGCAGGCTACTAAGAGTAAAGGCGTAATAGAGTCTGGCTCAATCGAATCAGCTGAAGAATTCTCAACAGCGAGAAGAGTAGCTTGGCAAAAGTCAGAGATTGAAAAGACATTCTTATCTCAAACAAAGAGTATTCCTTCATTTAATTACAACTTCTCGTTTTAATTAATTTTTTCTTTCATTGCTGCTTTGCGAAGAGTTTTCATTTGCTCTTCGCTTTGCTAAAGTCTATCAGAACTAATGATGGAGTAGATTACTATGGAAAGATTCATTTCTTTTTTCGGCCTATTGTGCATGATTCTCGCAGCTTATTTAATGAGTACAAGTAAAAAGAAAGTCGCTTGGAGAACCGTCGTCTCAGGTATTGGCTTGCAGATCTTTCTTGGTCTGATCATTTTAAAAACTTCATTTGGAAAAGCATTCTTTGAATTTGCTCGAACATTTTTTACGGGAATTCTCGCTTACACAAACGAGGGATCAAAATTTATTTTTGGAAGTTTAACTGGGATAGATAAATTTGGTTTCATCTTCTTCGTTCAAGTTCTGCCTACAATTCTCTTTATGAGTGCACTTATGTCAGTGCTCTATCACTTAGGGTTTATGCAAGTGGTAATTCGTTTTATGGCAAAAGTCATGGTGAAGGTTATGGGGACATCTGGTGGTGAATCCCTTGCTGCTGCAGCTAACGTCTTTGCTGGGCAAACTGAGGCTCCACTTGTGATCAAGCCTTTTATTTCTCTGATGACGAAGTCGGAGTTAATGGCATTGATGACTGGTGGTATGGCCACTGTTGCTGGTGGTGTACTAGCGGCCTACGTTGGCTTTGGTATTGATGCCGCTCATCTTCTTGCCGCATCAGTTATGTCGGCTCCAGCGGCTTTAGTTTGTGCGAAGTTATTAGTGCCTGAAACAGAAGAGTCAAAGACTCTTGGAGATCTCAAGCTAGAAGTTGAAAGAGAGACAACGAATTTAGTAGACGCTGCCGCTAATGGAGCAAGTGAAGGTTTAAAGCTCGCTTTAAATGTAGGAGCAATGCTCTTGGCGTTTATCGCGCTCATTGCAATGTTCAATGGTCTACTTTCTTTTGTTGGTGGGTGGTTTAACTATCCTGAACTTTCAATGGAGTTAATCTCTGGATATTTATTTGCACCAGTCGCTTGGCTACTTGGAGTTCCTTGGGCCGATTGCCAAATTGTTGGAAGCTTATTAGGGAAGAAAATGATCTTAAACGAATTTGTTGCATACCTTGATCTGACAAAGGCCATGGCGGATGGATCAATTTCTCCAAGATCTATTGCTATATCAACTTACGCTCTCTGTGGTTTTGCTAACTTTAGTTCAATCGCTATTCAAGTTGGTGGAATTGGTGTTCTCGCACCAGATAGAAGAAAAGATCTTGCCCAGCTTGGATTTAAATCAATGGTAGGTGGTACACTTGCTTGTTTGATGACTGCCGCTGTCGCAGGAATGTTTTTATAAGAATTAATTAAGGAATAAAATAATATGGGTAAGCAATTAATTATTAATCAAACCTTGAATGAGTGTCGTGCGGCACTAGTTCAAAATGGTGAAATTCTCGACTTCCTCATGGAGAGAATGAGAGAGGGTGAAGATAAAGTTCCTCAGGTAGGAGATATCTTTAAGGGAAGAGTTTTAAGAGTTCTTCCTGGAATGCAATCTGCCTTTGTTGATATTGGCTGGGAAAAAGCCGCATTTCTCTATGTAGATGATGCCTATATTCCAACTCTTCAAGAACAGAGAGAGATGGCAGAGAAAACGCGCAAGATGATAGAGTCGCAAGAGAGAATTGGTGAAGTTATTCCCGATGAATTTTCGACTTTAAATGAGTCTGTAAATATGCGTTTTCGCCCAGAGCACGCAACTATTGAAACTTTTTTAAAAGAAGGACAAGAGATACTTGTTCAAATAGCGAAGGAGCCAATCTCAACTAAGGGCCCTCGTATTACAAGACAAATTACTCTTGCTGGAAGACACGTTGTCTTCATGCCATTTATTGAGCACACAGGAGTTTCTAGAAGAATTGAAAATGAAGGTGAGAGAGAGAGACTTCGTGAAATTCTAGACACTATTAGACCGGAAGGAAAAGGTGTCATCGCTAGGACTGTAGCAGAGGGACAGAGTTATAGAACTTTAAAATCTGACTACAATATGCTTGTGAAGATTTGGAAAGATGTTCAAAAGAAAGCAGAAAAGGCGAAGCCATCAACTGTTTGCTATAGAGATTTAAATTTCATTCAAAGACTTCTTAGAGATATTACAGATGAGGATGTTGCAGAAATCATCACTGACTCGAAAGAAAACCAAAAAGAAGTAGAGAAATTTACAACGAAGTATCTTCCATCAATGAAGGGAAAGACTACGCTCTACGATGATCAAACGCCGATTTTTGAAAAGTTTGGTGTCGATATGGAAATCGAAAGAGGAATTAGTAATAAAGTTTTTCTTCGCTCTGGTGGATCATTAAATATTGATCAAACAGAAGCTCTGGTTTCTATTGATGTGAATACGGGAAAATTTGTAGGTAGAAAGAATTTAGAAGAGACAATTCTTAGAACAAATATGGAAGCCGTTAAAGAGATCGCTTACCAACTTCGTTTAAGAAATTGTGGTGGGATCATCATTATTGATTTCATTGATATGGAAAGAGAAGAGCATAGAGATATGGTTTACAATCTCTTAATTGAAGCTCTGAAAAAAGATAGATCTAAAACAAATGTTCTTCCTATTTCTGGCCTTGGCCTTGTCGAAATGACGAGGAAGAGAACGAGAGATACTCTTACACGTGTCCTCTGTGAGCCTTGTCCGTATTGTGAAGGAACTGGGAAAGTTAAATCGACTCTAACGGTTTGTTACGAATTGATTAGAGAGCTACTTAAAGTCTTAACTAAGGCCTCTGGAAATAAGGTTTATATTTACGCTCATCCAGAAGTTACAGCTAGGCTTTGCGGAGATGATTTAGACTTAATCGAAAATCTTGAAGAAGGTTATGGTAAGTCTTTACAGATTCGCTCAGAGAATAATTATCATATTGAACAATATGAGATTTTCTCTCAAGAATATTAATTATCAGGCTCTAAAACAGCTTTAATACCTTGCCCCCTTTGAGTGATAATCTTGATCGGGGTTCCTTCTAATTTTATTCTTATATTGGCTAAATGTGTGTTGAGATTATTGGACTTCGTCGATTTCCAAATCGATCGGATGAGTTTCTCTCTTGAGACTAAAACTTTCGCATGATCAAATAATGTGTAGAGTATATTAAATTCTATTCTTGAGAGATTGAGACTTCTCTGTTTGTAGATGGCCGTTTCAAATTTCTTGTCGAGACTTAGATCGCGGTATTGAATGACCTTTCTACTTGTTTTTAAATAGCGCTTAACACTTCTCTTTACTCTCGCTAATTTTTCTTCATCACTCATCTCTAAGGAGAGGACATCTTCAAAGCCTTCTTCTAATAGAGTTAACTTTGTTGCTTCTTGGTCATTGAGAGATTGAATCATTGCTATTGTTGGAATTGACTCTTCAAGAGCTTTGTTCAATAAGTTATGCAAACTTAATTTTAGCTTGTAGTCAAAAATGATAAGAAGAGGAGCTTCTTCTGCAATGAGATCTTCTTCAATGCTATCTGTTCTAATAATAGTGAAGTCATCCTCAAGTCCATTAATTAAGGGATGAGTCTGATTAAAGTTTAATCCAAGTAAATATATTTGAAAGTTATTACTCATAGTCGAAATGATAAAGGGGATCACATTTTGTGAAAACTTAAGTTCTCTTGACTATTAATTGAGGTTTTTGTCTAGGCCCTTTCTAGAAGAGCTTGCTTACTTTAGCAGAGACTACTATTATCCAAAAATGTCCAAAATTGTATTTATATTTCCACTTCCAAAGATTTCTTTGCAGCCAGGTACGCGTAAGCCTTTGAATATCTTTGAGCCAAGATATTTGCAGATGGTGAAGGATGCTTGTGCCAAAAATATTCCCATTGCACTTGCTTACGGACTTTTAGAAGGGGATAAAGCTGTTGAGTCTAGTTGCGTTAGTATTCTTCACGAGGCGCTACCTCATATTCATAAAACACTTTGTATGGGAGTACCAGAAGTCGTGCAAGAGTGTGCTGATGGATCAATGGTGATAATGCTACCCGGTAAAATTAAAGGCAAGGTCACAAAAGTTATCGATTCAAGTGCGCCTTATATTATTTGTGAATATGAAGAGCTCTTAGATCAAAATGAATTGAAGCCAGAGAATATACTGCTACTTAGAAGACTTAAAACTCAGTTGGAGAAATGGGTCTCAAAGACAGTGAAGCTTGAGTGTCAAAAAGATATTTTGAACCCTTGTTTGACGCAGCCCTGTAGGATTGTTGGACTCTACGTTGAATTACTGATTGAATCACCTGAAATCAAACAGGAAATTCTAGAAATGAGCGATATTAATGACAAGATTCAGTATCTTATTTTTAATTGCTAGAAATACCTAATAACAGATAGTTATGGGCTATAAAGAAAGAGCTTCGGCCATTTACCTTTCCCCCCTTTTTTGTTATCTTTTCGAAACATTTTTGCGTAAATCTCGCTCCATCATTAACTAGGTGGGGCCATAAATTGTCCGGGAGGTTTTTATGATTTATGAATTGGCCGTAGTGGCTAAGACGGAAACTACTGAGGAGCAAAGAGCAGCTCTTCAAACTATGGTTACTGATGTTGTTGGAGCAAATGCTGGTGAAGTATTAATCTCTGATGACTGGGGTAACAAGCATTTTGCACAGGCTACATCTAAGGGTGTTAGAACTGGTCATTACCTATACTTTGTATACTCTGGTAATGGTGCAACAAACCTTGAAATCGAAAGACGTCTAAGAATTAACGAGACTATCATTAAAAAGATGATCGTTAAAATCGGTGATACTGCTGAAGAAGGTGTTGAGTTCGCGAAGAAATTCAAGTCTCCATTTTCTAAGAAGTATAACGGAAGTATTCTTGATGAAAACGATTCTGACAGTGATCTTGAAAAAGACAAGAAGAGATTCTCTAGAAGAAAGTCTTGTTGGTTTGCTTCAAACAACATCACTCCAGATTGGAAAGACCCAAAAACTTATGGTTGGCTAATTAACGAATTTGGAAAGATTAATCCAGGTCGTGTTTCAGGTATTAGCCGTAAAGCTCACAGACTTGCAGATACTGCAATTAAGAGAGCGAGAAACATGGGTGTTGTAAGTCATATTACAAATACTTTAGCTGAGTAATTCAAGGTACTGATTGTAAAATGACTAACCAAAACGACGATAACAATTACTTAAAAACTTCAAAGGGTTCTGATTCAGAAGCTCGTGAGAAGATTTTTGGTCAATTGACTAATGGGAAGCTCGTATTTCTAGCTGTCATCTCATTACTATTGTCTGTTGCGGGACCATTATTTGTTTTTGCACCTGTTCCAATGAGTATTGCATTCTTGCTTTACGGAAAAGGAAAGACTTGGTCACTTATTGTGGCGACAATAGCTATTATCATTGGAGTGTCTTTTGCCTCTGCTGGTCTTGCTAGTGTTCGTATGATGAGTTCATACTTTCTGGTTTCTTCCATTGTGGCATTTGTAACGGCGCGAGTAGTTTGGAAAAAGGAAAACCCTGTTTCTGGATTTCTTAAAAATGGTTTTTCAATGTTTGCAATTATTGCATTGATTTTCGGTACGCTTGTCCTTGTTTCTGGAAAATCTCCAATGGATATTTTCACAGAGGGAGTTATTCTCGTAGGGGATAATTTAAAGACAAGTAAAGGTTTTGATAATTTTTTAGCTGAAGGCGGAGAGCAAGCCGAGGCCATGAAATATATTATTGAAAAACCAAAAGAAGTAGCTCTCTTAGTTTTAAAGATGACTTTCGCAGTAGCGTTTGTTGGAACATTTTTCATCCTTTGGATTTCGCAATTTATGCTTATGAGAAACTCTCTCATTTGGCGTCAATTTCACGATTATCCTTATAAGATGAAAGACCTTGTTCGCTTTAAAGTTCCAGAGCAATTTGTTTACGTTTTAATCGTTGCGATGGCACTAATTCCTCTTGGAACTTATGTGCTTGAGAATGAATTAATGGAAACAATTGGTCTGAATATGGTCTACTCTTTAGGTATTTTCTATTTCTTTCAAGGTTTTGGAATTATCTCAGACGCACTAGATGCTTATGGCGTTTTTGGATTTTTTAGAAGTGTTATCGTTATTCTTTCAATATTTATGGGCTATCAAGCGGTAGCAATATTGGGAGTGGCGAACATTTGGATTGATTTTAGAAAGTTCTTAAAAAAAAAGAATAAAATGAAGGAGATATAATATGAAGGTGATCTTAACAGAAAGAGTAAAAACTCTTGGAAATGTTGGTGAGATCGTAAATGTTTCTCAAGGTTATGCAAGAAACTATTTAATTCCAAATAGAGTTGCTGTACTTGCTGATGAAACAAATACAAAACATCTTAACCACCAACAAAAAGTTCTTGCAACAAAGATGGAAGGACAAAAAGCAACAGCAGTAGCTGGAGCTAAGAAAGTAGAAGGAACAACTCTTGAATTCGTAAGAAGAGTAGCTGGTTCTGGAAAACTTTTTGGTACAGTTTCTAACTTAGAAATTGCTAAAGAATTAGAAGCTCAAGGTATCGAAATTGAAAAGAGAATGATTGTAGTTCCTAACCCAATCAAAGCTCTTGGAACTTTTGATGTTATTGCTAAATTATTTGACGGTGTTGAAGCAAACTTCAAAGTAAATGTTACTCTTGATCCTGCTCAAGCTGAAGAAATGAAGAAGAAGCAAGAAGATGCTGATAAGAAAAAAGCAGCAGCTCTTGAAGCAGCAGCTCTTGCAAAAGAAAATGGCGAAGAAGAAGTTACTGACGAAGTAAAAGAACTTACTGAAGAAGAAAAACTTAAAGAAGAAGCCAACAGAATCTTAAGATCTTAAGATTTAGTCCAGATTTTTTGTAGCGTATGTTACATCTAAGGCCCAAGGTTAATCCCTTGGGCCTATATTAAATTAAAAGTCTAATTTCTGGAGATTTCCAATGGAAAAAAATATTAAACAATTGCCCCACGATCTACTAGCCGAGAAATCTCTTCTTGGATGTTTAATTATTGATGGAAATTCCTTTGATGAAATGAGTGACTTAAAATTAAAGGGTGAAGATTTCTATCACCCACAATACGGGGTTATTTATGAAGCAATTGCTGATTTAAATAGTGGAAATCAACCAATTGACTTCGTCACAGTATGTTCAAAATTAACAGAATTAGGAAAGCTTGAAGTTGTCGGAGGACAATCTTCTGTTATGGAGATTGTTGAAGATCAGGCTTCTGCTGCAAATATATATCACTACGCAAAAGTTGTTAAAGATAAGTCTGGTATGAGAGAAGTTATCAGAACTGCCGAGCGTGTGGCCTCAATGGGGTATGACTTTGGTGGTAAGTCAGAAGACTTTATTCAAGAAGTAGAGTCGAGTTTCTTCAAACTTACAAATGAAGCCAAATCTGGAAAGATGCAAAAACTTAATTCATGTCTAAAACTTAACTTAAAAGAGCTTGAAGATACTTCGAGAGTTCCTGGTGAAATAAATGGATTGCCAACAGGTTATCCAAAATTAGACGAGATGCTCCTTGGGATGCAGCCAGGGCAATTAATTGTTCTTGCCGCTCGTCCTGCCATGGGAAAGACTGCTCTTGCTCTTAATATTGCGCAAAATGCTTGTGCGACTTCAGGGCTTCCAGTTGCTGTTTTCTCTCTGGAGATGTTATCAAACGAACTTTCCATGAGACTTCTTTCTCAAAAAGCGAAAGTTGATTCAAAGAGAATCAGACAGAAGAATTTCTTAGATACAGATCTTCGTAGCATTGGAAAAGCAGTACAAGAACTTTCACAGTTCCCAATCTTTATTAATGACTCCGGTGATTCTACAATTTTAGATATTCAATCTCAGTGCAGAAAAATTAAAACTGAGCAAGGGATTGGTCTAATCATTATTGACTACCTTCAACTTATGAACTCTCACACTAAGAACCCGTCAAGAGAGCAACAGATCTCTGAGATGTCGAGGGGATTAAAAGCAATGGCAAAGGAACTTGGTTGTCCTGTTATTGCTCTCTCTCAGCTGAACCGTGGTGTTGAATCAAGACCTAATAAGAGACCAATGACTAGTGACCTTCGTGAATCTGGAGCGATTGAGCAGGATGCGGATATCATCATGTTCGTTTATAGAGACGAGTATTATAACCCTGATACGAAAGAGCCTGGGATTGCTGAAATTATTGTTGGTAAGAATAGGGCCGGGGAAACTGGGACGGCTAAGCTATCTTGGATTGGTCAATACACAAGCTTTGAAAATCCTGCCTTCAATATAGATAACCAGAATTAATTATGTGGTCAGTCTTCTGGCTTGGAGATCACTTCGTAAAGTACTCTAGGCCAAATTATGCGAGATTATTTTTCTTAAATCATTCAATTGATCTCTTAACAGGAGTGAAGAGTGATATTTCTATTTATGATTTCTTAGAACATTTAGAACAAAGTAAATCGAATTTAGACAGTATTCGAATTCAACGAAAATATATTTCTCATCTCTTCTATGAGTTAGGTGAAATTCTTAATGAGACTTCAACTCCTTCTACCTCTGTTCCTCTTGCTATTGAAGTAGAGTATAGCGTGAGAGAGCAGTGGAAGCCTTTAGAAGGTATACCATCCCTTGAGCCTTTACCAGTTAGTGCTGTTTCTAAGAAGGCCTACGAAGATGCATTTAAGAAGGGATATGAGCATCTCCTACGTGGAGATTGTTATCAATTCAATTTAACTTTCCCTTTTAGCTATCGATGGAAGCAGGACTTTAGTGCTGAGGAGATTTGCTCCAAGCTATGGGAGCTTGAAGAGAATCGATCTCTCTATGCACATGCTACATATCTTCCTACTTTAGACAGGCTCTACTTGAGTAATTCTCCAGAGTGTCTCTTTCAGGGAGACTTGAGTTCTGCTCGTCCAAAAGTATGGACAATGCCAATTAAGGGGACACTACCTAGAGGGAAGAACTGGCGGGAGGCGTGGCGTAAGCTTAAGTCTTCCAAGAAAGATCAGGGCGAGTTAAATATGATTACAGATATGCTTCGTAATGATTTGACTAGAATTGATCTACAGGTAGCGAGAGTCGCCAAGAAGTGTGCTCCATTAGTTGTTCCAAGAATTATTCATCAATACTCCGTTGTTGAGGCCGACCTTAGAGAGCAGACATCTCTATTGAATATCTTAAAAGCAATGTTTCCTGGGGGAAGTATTACTGGAGCCCCAAAAATTAATGTAATGAAAATATTAAAAAATATTGAATCATCTCCCCGTGGTTTTTACTGTGGAAGCACAATTCTAATTGATGAGGAGATATTCGCATCCTCTATAAATATTCGCTCAGCGGAAATTGAACTGAAGTCCAGAATGATGCACTACCACGCGGGTGGAGGGATTACACTACTTAGTAAAGTGGATGAAGAGTTTCTGGAGATGTATCTTAAGAAAGATAGCTTTGTAAGAAATCTTTAAATGACGCTCTATTCTTACCTGAGTATTTTTCTAATAATCTTATAAATTCAACAATTTATAGTTAATTGAAGAATCTAATAAAGTCTTACAATTCGCTGTAAGAACACTCATTTATTTGACATGGTTAAAACGAGATAAGTATTATTTTTATGCACCATAAAAAAACATGGGCCTTCGGCAAGGACAGGTCTTTCTAATATTAAGAATAAGATAATCTTAAATATTGGAGACTAGCTGAAGTAGGGTACAAAGGAGTGTAGGAATGACACAACAAGATTTGGCCAGTACGGCAGAATTGAATTCACAATCGACCAGTACGGAAGAAACGGTTTCGTTTTCAGCGCTTTCTGAAATGACAGGGTTTCCAATTGATTTCATCAAAAAGGAACTTTTGTTAGATGAAGAGCCTATTTCAATGTCCCAGCTTAGAAAGTCGATGGCCATTTATTTGGAATCGACAATTGAACACGTAAGAGGTTGATGACACTCTTAAGCCTTGGGCGGGGAAACATAGGAGTTGTTTTCAATTTAAGGGTAGACATCTTTTTTAATGACCCGGCTTCGGCCGGGTTTTTTTATTCCCAAAAAGTACTTCCCAAAAAGTACCACGTACCTAATGTTATGAGTTGTGTGTCGAAGCCTCTTTATTGACTCAGCACTCATAACGTAAGGTACGTGGTACCTTACGGTACCTTATGTCGTTTACCAAAAATTAAGCTTTTTTAACCTATAAAAAATTCCCATAGGGTTTATAATGGGCTGGAGTAGTGGTTTAAACCGCCCCTTATAAAGAAGACTTTTTTCGGAGAAATTATGAAAAAGTTAATTTGGATGTTTTTAGTTCTGGCCTCTTTCAGTGCTCAAGCAAGGAAAAGTGTAGTTGAATGTCAAAATGTCCATGCAAATGGAAGCAAGATTAAGCTTGAGTTCATCAATGGTGATGCCGCTAGAGTGACTATTGAGGAAAATGGTAAAAGCCGAAACCAACTTCTTGAAGTTGTGTCGAAGTCTAGGAAAGGAATTTTCTTAAAGACTGATAAAGGTACTCTACTAAAGCTTGCTGCAATAGACGATTCTATTGAGTTATCTCAGACAGCGAGTGCATTTGATCTGAACTTTGAAACAGCAACTTGTAGCATCTAAATAGTATCTAGGTAGGTTTTAACCTATCTAGAGCGAAGTGCTTATTTAGCCTATAATAAGTGAATGAAGATTTTCGCAATAGTAATTCTCATTCTCTCGACTCCACTGTCATATGCCCAAAAGGCTCCACTTTTAAAAAAATTAAAATGTTCTGATGCTGTTTTTAAGGCCATATCGTCTCTTGGCGAACCTAAAGAATGGAGGAAGAGTTTAGACGGAAGTGTGTCGACAGACTTTGAGAGTGGGGGAAAGGTACAAGTTGACGCTGGGGCAGATAAGTCTCTTATTACTTCCATTCAAAATGGAGTGAATCTTAAATTAGAATTTTCAGCGCCAGACTGTAAAATGAAAGTATTAAAAATATCTTCCTCACATGGAGGATTCTTGGACCGAGATCTTGATCAGCTGTTGAAGAAGGAGAAGATGGGAGTGATCTATTTGTGGTCACCACATATGTCACTTTCTGTGTATGAGTTAGTTGAAATGAAGAAGTATCTATCATCTTTAAAGATTTCTGTGACCATTCTTTTAGACTTAAATGCAGATATTGATCTTGCGAATAAATCAATTCAGAAGTTTGATTTGCCACTAGATTATCTGAAGCGAATGAACTCTCGAAAGCTTGAAGCCTTTGGAGCAACGATTCACTATCCGAGTACTATTTTTTATAAAGATGGTGAATTGATAAAGCGAGTTCCGGGATTTAATGGAAAGAAGTCTTTACAAGATTTAATAAAGAAGCACCTAGGGGTAACTCTTTGAAATTTTCTCTCCTATTTTTTCTTATTTCTTTTTCTTTAAATGCAAAAATAGATAAGCGACTTTGTCATTTAGACGAGAACAGAGTTTTAAAGAGAGTAACACCTAAGCATAAGCCAAATTATTTCTTTAAAACGTCTCCCGATGGAAGATATATCTACTATATTGGTAATCATAAGAATTGGAGACTAGATACTGAGACAGGAGAGGAATTATTAATTCCTGGAAGTGCTGACCCTGTTCCAAGTGTTGATGGCAAAGTCATGACCTCTATAAACTGGAGAATTCCAGGGAAGAAGGATTGGACATTGAATCTCATTCCTATGAAAGATTGGGATATTAAGAGAAGCTTTCGTGGTAATCCTGATGAGTCGTTAGTTACAACTGAGATGGAAACATCAAGAACGTATCAAAGTGTAGGAACGCTTGGTGGGAATAATTATAGAGTACTAAGCTATGACGAGAGAGTAGGAAGTGTCGCTCTAAGAGATTATTCACTAAACGGAAAGAAGTTCTATTCACATACTTCAGAAGATCATCTGCAAAATTTACCTCAACTACGTCTTCCAATGATTTCTAAAGATGGGCAGGAGTTTACAAGTTTAGATGTGAACGAGAATCAAACTGTAATTTATAGAATAGATAACGGAGGGAAGAGTGTTCAAGAAGTTGAAAGATTGGATTTCCCATCTGGAAAAGCGGACTTCAGTAGAGACAATAGTAAGGTCGTCTTTCATGTGACGGAGACTGTAAGCAAATGGGCCGCTAGTCAGAATTCTAGAGAATTACAAATGCCTCCAAACTTTAACGATAGGGCTGAAGTAAGAAATATATTTGTCTACGATAGAAATACAAAATCAGTTATCCCTGTGACTCAAAATAATAAGGGGAATTCTTATTATCCTGTTTTCCTAGAAGATAATCGAATTGTTTACTTAGACCAAAGAGGAAGTGATTTAAGCTTCGTCTATAGCTCTTTTCCAAAAGTTATTCCAAAGTCAATAGATAAGGCTAGGGAATGTTTTGAAGGTGCTAGCTTTGATGATTCCATTAGTAAGCTTGCAAAAATTTGGCAAGATGTTTGTACTGATTGGGAAGGTGCGAATGGAGCGAATAAGGTCATGGTTCTAAATATTTCTGGCGAATTGTGTAAGCAAATTGCGGAGCAATCAAAAGATAGAGATATTGCTCTGATGTGTGAGGCTTTAAAGAAGTCTGAAATTAAAAAGCCGAAAGTAGTGAAGGTTGAAAATAAGTTTAAGAAAATGGTGAAAGTAAAATGTATGATTTGCCATCAAGGAAGTATTCCTTTCTTTGATAAGGAAAAAATTAAATCTCATAAAGATGAAATCCTAAAAAGAATTAACTCAAAAGATTCAAGCATTAGAATGCCACTTGGGGGAGAACTCTCTAAAGAAGAGAAGAAAGAGTTCTCAAACTACCTTAATTCTCTCTAGTCTCCGACTGGCTTGCTCGGTCATCACTAGGTAAAAGCTATCATAGCGAAAATACATAGAAACTTACTTATAATAGAAGTATCGAACTATTTGGACTTTCAATAAGTTTCATTAATTAAATTTAAAGGAGCTTCTAAAATTTCCGATAGTTAGACTATAAAAGCAATCACAAGGAAGTTGATTATGGATATAGCATCCATTATTGGTTTGGTTGTAGCAACCGCTGCAATCCTAGGTTCGATTCTCGTAGGTGGGGATTTAGGTATCTTTATTGATGTTCCTTCAACACTAGTTGTTGGTCTTGGTATGATTGGGGTAACCTTCTTTAAATGGCCAATGGAAGTTTTAAAAAATATTGTTCCATTTGCAATGAAAGGTTTCTTCTTTTCTCCAAGTGATCCAAAGGACACAATCGAAGAAATCGGAAATCTTGCAGAGACAGCAAGAAGAGAATCTGTTTTCGCTCTAGAGAAAGTTCCAATTGATGATCCATTCTTAAAGAAAGCAATGACTCTTGCTGCAGATAATAGACCTCCTGAAGTTATCGCTTCAATTCTTCAATTAGAAATTGATGCGATGGTGGAGAGACATAAAGTTGGCGCTGATGTATTCTCTGGAATGGCCGATGATGGTCCGGCGATGGGAATGATTGGGACACTGATTGGTCTCGTACAGATGCTTCAGAACCTTTCTGATCCTTCGGCAATTGGTCCTGCAATGGCCGTTGCACTTCTTACAACATTCTACGGTGCAATTATTGCAAACGTTTTTTGTAATCCTCTTAAGAATAAAATTTCTTTTAGGTCGGGACTTGAAACAACTAAAATGAATATAATTATTGCGGGAACTCTTGGAATTGTTGCAGGAGAAAATCCACGATTAATTAAAGAAAAGTTAAATGCCTTTCTTCCTCCGGCTCAAAGAGATGGTGGAAATGAGGAAGCGGCTGCTGCTGAATAAAGTTTATAATCGTTATGGAAGACGAGGTTTAATATGGCTGAAGAAGCTGAAAATATGGCAGGAGGAGATGATTCTCCTCAAGTTGAAGAAACGAAATGCCCTGAATGTGCTCCAGGGCTTCCTGGTTGGATGGCCACATTCTCTGACCTCGTTACACTTCTTTTAACATTCTTTGTTCTTCTACTTTCATTTGCTAAAACTGAGACTGCAAAGTATGAAGCAGCTCTTGGTTCAATTCGAGATGCTTTTGGTGGAAACGTTTTAAAGCACGGTGAAGTAATTCAAAGAGGGAAGTCGCCAGATGATTCACCGACGATGATTGACTCCCAGGAGCCGGTAAGACCATTCCCAATCGATTTTTTGACTATGGAAGGGATTCTAGATAAGCATGAAATCAATAGAGAGTCTGATGAAGAATTAAAGACGATGAAGAATGATCTCTATGAATTCAATCTTTCAGATTCTGTAAACATTTATGAAATGCCTGAAGGAATAAAAGTAAAAGTTAAAGATAAAATTTTCTTTAAGTATGGAACTCTTGAAATAGATAACTCGAAAGTTTCAATTGATGTCTACTCTAGACTTGTAACACTTTTAACTAATAAAGATTGGTCTGTGTTTGTTCAAGGGTATTCGAGTCGAGGAGAAGTCTCAAAAGATAAAACAAAAGATGCTTATGAACTCTCTGCCGCGAGAGCAAGTGCTGTGACAAGATCACTTATTAGACGAGGGGTAAAACCTGAACAAATAACAACTGTTTTCTATGGTGATATAAGGCCTGAAAATATTCCTGGTCGTAAGCAGGAAGAAATTGAAAGAGCATCTAGACGAGTTGATTTTATTTTGAGAAAAGTAGATCTAAACACTGAAGGTCATAAAGTAGATGCAAGATAAAAATTTCTGCACATTAACTTCATTTAATTCATTTGAAGAGCTCCTAACAAAGGAGCTCTCTTTTTCTAAATCTCTTATAAAGAAATATATTTCCAAAAAGAAATTACAATCTTCCTTAAGAGAGAGAGAGGAAGTCTTTATTCCTTTAGAGATTCTCAACTTAGGTTTTGTAAACCCTGTCTATAAGGGAGAAGAGTTAGAGATTTTAAAAGAGGACGAGAATTTTATCGCTATTAATAAACCAAAAGGCATTCATGGGCACCCGCTGAGCTACGGGGAGAATAGTACTATTGTAAATTTTCTTCGATCGAGAAACTCTTGGAGTGTATTTTTAGATAAGTCAGAACAGGCTGAATCTGGACTTCTCTACCGCTTAGATCATGAAACTAGTGGAGTTCTGATCTTTGCAAAAAGTAAGGAAATATACCAAAAGGTACGTGGTACTTTTTTGGAGAGTGCTAAGAAGAAGAGTTATCTGGCTATTGTTTCGGGAGAGTTTCAATTAGAAGGAAAGCATTCTCACTATCTAGAGAGCTATGGTGAGAAGGGGGCAAGAATGCGCTCATGTGACTCTGGAGAGAGAGAGGTCGCAATAGAGGTTTCCCTTTTAAAATATGATGAAAAGAGTGACCTCTCCCTTTTGGAAATTGAATTAGGGCAAGGAGTGAGGCATCAGATTCGCTGTCAACTTAGCACTATAGGCTTTCCTATCCTTGGAGATACATTATATGAAGGGACCTCAAGTGAGAGAGTTTACCTACATGCCTATAAGTATGAAATAAGAATTGAAGATATTTCTTTTGAGGTTACTTCATTAAAAGATGAATTATTTCTTAAGCTCTTTGACTTGAACAGTTGCTTTTAAATGTTCTTTTATTAGCTCAGCTGATTTTATAGTTGAGAGTTTCACAATAAAGCGTCCCTCAGTAACAGCATTTATTTCAAGTTTAGAATGATTCATTCTCACTCGTACAATATCAGTTCTCTCTAAACTATCACTTGGAGAGTTCTTAGCAATTAAGATCAAATCATTAGCAAGGTCTCGGTACATAATGGCCCGCAAGTTCTCAACGTCTTTGAAACTTTTTTCTTCGATGGCGAAATTGATAGAAATTGCTAGATTATTTCCCTCGCAAGTTGAATCCCAATTGGAAGGAATTCTCTTATTGAGCATCACTCCTACCGCTTTACAGGAACTTGCTGTCATACTCTCTCTTCGCGATTGAAAGATTCCCTTGTCTCTAAGTTGAAAGAGAAAGAGGGTCATTAGTAGGATACCAACTGCAAGAATAGGGTACTTTGTAAGTAATTTCGATGCCATAGACCTATTATGCACTCTTTTTTAATAAAAATCACTAAAGAGCTTTGAGAGAATAACCGATAAGAATGGTAAGTTATTTAGATTGTCTTTATTAAGGAAACGTTAATGCACAATAACTCACTGATTTTAAAGGAAGAATTCTGGACATTCCTTACTTGTCTAGAAAATCTCAACGAGCCCATGCCTTTAAAACAATTTTTAAATGTATCAGAAATAAGCGAAGACCTATTTACCGACGCAGTCTCATTTCTACAAAACCTAAATTACTTTGTTGAAATATCTGAACTCAGTGGAACAAATTATATTCATCCTGTAAAAGCAGAATATATGATTTCAATGCAGCTAACTTTCAAAGAGTGGCTTGCCTTTCAGGCCCACTTTCCAAAGATGCAAGAAGAGTCGGGAACAGCTCACTATGAAATTCTTAGTGAAAAGCTCAGCGAAGTTGAAGCTGAGTATTCTTCGCATGATCTATTTAAAGCGATTCACGATGAAGAAAAGAGGTTTGAATTACTTGAAAACCTTGACTTAAAACATAGAGATTTTTTAAAGAAAACAGAAGAGGCCATGAGTCGAGACTTTTGTTTAAATATAGAGCTACACGATAAGAGATGTATAGACTTCTATCCAAGGAAAGCTGTTTTTCTAGAGGGAGAGCTTTGCCTTGTTGGTGAAGACTACAATGATAGATGTCTTATCTATTTCAATATTTTAGAAATTAACAAAATTAAAATAGATCTTGAAACAAATTATAGTCCCAACTTTAGCTCTATTGAAATAAATGATTTTATTTCTGCTGTGCGAGCTATTACGGGTCAAGAAGAGAGGCTTGTCCTGAAGATAATCTCATCGGAATCGGTGGATCTTAGGCCTGCCTATCAATTTCTTGGTAATCCATACGTTACAACAAATATGAATGGTGATCTTATTTGGGCAGCATCAGTGGAGCCGTGTGATGAGCTCTTTGAGTGGATATTAAGTATAAAAGATCATATTGAAATTTTAGATCCTAGTAGTCTGAAGAAGAAATATTTAGATTACTGTCAAATTAAACTAGAGTCACTAGAGCAGGACTATAAGAAAGCTGGTTAATGACAAAAGGGATTTATCCATGTTAGTTCTATAATATGGATAAATCATTTTCTAAGAGTTTCTTTCTCATATCTTTTCTTCCTGCAATTGCATATTGGTATTTAGATGAATACTATCCTGTTAGAATTGCGATTACTGGTGGCTTAATTCTTGCGATCTTAGAAATAACTGCCGAAAAAATTATAGTTAAACATGTTCATACTATCTCTAAAGCGAATTTCTTTCTTATTCTATTTCTTGGGTGCTTGAGTCTCTTAGGTGAAGAGGGAATATGGTTTAAGCTCCAGCCTGCGATCACAGGAGTTGGTGTTTCTAGCTTTATGTTTTATCGAATAAAAATTGGAAAAGGCCTACTTGTTGAATTCCTAGAAAGTTTACCTTTAAAGTCAAAACCTCCAATGTTCTTTGTAAGTTCCATGGAGAGACATCTCACTTATTACTTCTTTGTGACAGGACTCTTTATGGGATATGTTGCCATTTATGAGAGTACTGATGTCTGGGCCTTTTTTAAAACAATTGGAAATTATATTCTCTTCGCTATTTTCTATATCTTTGAAATCTTTTGGAGTCGAAAATTAGCAAAAGATTACGCCAGATCAAAGATGGAAAAGGAAGTTCTCTTATCTACTAAACCTTAGAATTTTGCTTTTGGGTAACTTCCAAGAATTTTAACTGAGCTTGTATGCTCTTTTAATTTAAGCAAGCAGTCCTTAACATTTTCATCGTGAATAGAACCAAGAAAATCAACAAAGAAAGTATACATAAACGGATTCTCAGGAATAGGGCGAGACTCAATCTTTGTTAAGTTTAGTCCAAAGGTTGCAAATTCTTGGAGACAACTAAGTAGGGCCCCTGGCTTGTGGTTGGTGGAGAAAGCAATACTTGTTTTTTCAAGCTTAAGACCTTCTGGAATATTCTTCTCTTTAACAAAAATGACAAAGCGAGTGAAGTTGGTATTTACCTTTTGAATTTCTTCACAGATTATATCTAGTCCATAATATTCAGCACTGAGAGAAGAACTTATAGTTCCTTCATTTGTGATATTGCTCTCTGAGAGAAGTTCACTAGATCCTGCGGTATCAAATTCTGGAATGCCTTTGATTCCATTTTTAACTAGAAAGTCATGGCACTGGGCAAGAGCGATAGGGTGAGACTTAACCGTCTTTATATCACTGAGCTTAACTCCTTTTCTAGCAAGTAAGCAGTGATTTATGGAGAGATAGATTTCTCCAATAATAAAGAAGTGATGCTTTAAAAGAAGATCAACATTAACCGCAACATTTCCAACAATACTATTTTCAACAGGAAGTACACCGATGGCGACATCATCTTCTTCAAGAGCAGAGCAAACTTCTTCACTAAGATTAAAACCAATAGGATCTACAGAATTAGTGAAGTACTGCCTGATGGCCATTTCACTATAGGCGCCTCGTTTACCTTGAAATGCTATTTTCATTTGAGAGCGCTCTCTAATGTTCTTTCTAGTGAAGAGGAGAGAGACTCTCTCATCTCTTTGGCATAAGGGTTGTACTTGTTCATATCTTTGAAAAGTTGAACACTATCATTTTCAACTGTTTCTAGAATCTTTAACAATCGTCTATATCCTTTCGTATCTATCTCCATTTCTTTAGATTGCATATCCATGAGAGTTCTACCAATTGTATGGGTAAGAATAAGACTATTCGCAATTTGTTTGTCGTGTTCATGAGCTGTTGCTTCAATGACCTTTAAACCATGAGACTCTAAGTATCCTTTTATATTCTTGTACTTTTCTTCTTCTATTCTCTGTTTACATAGAACAATTTTACAACCATAGAGGCTCTTTGCGGCGGAGTCTGGACCAAACATTGGGTGAGTTCCAAGAATTTCAGTTTCTTCTGGAAGGGCCTTCATGAGTAAATTCATTGGATGAACTTTTACAGAACATACATCAACCACAAGTGTATCTTTAGTAACAAGTGTTGAAATCTCTTTTGCAATCGTTTCTATTACAGAGATAGGAACGCAGAGAATGAGAATAGGGCATTGGCAAATTTCTTCAAGTGAGGAGATTGTTGCTCCAGCTTCAAGTACTTCTCTTTCATTTAATTCTACGTCATAGACTAATGTCGTCGCATCCTTAGATAGGTTTCTTGTAAGTAACTTTCCAAGACGTCCAAAGCCTAGAATACCAACTTTCATAGTATTGCCTTTATTCTCTTGTGAGCTTCAATAATTTCTTCTCTGCTTTGAGCAAAAGATATTCTCAGGTGATTTTCCATTCCAAAAGCAATCCCTGGTAGTATTGCAACCTTTGCCTTCTCAAGAAGATATAGAGAAAGTTCTTCACTTCCTTTTAGTCCAAGCTTCTTTATTAAATCACTAACATCTGGAAAGAGATAGAAAGCTCCATCTGGTTTTTGAATAGGGAAGAATTCACTGAAGAGCTCATGGGCGAGTTTCATTCTAGTCTCAAGCTCTTTGGTTAAAATTCTAATAAGCCCCGCATCTAATCTAAGGGCCTCAAGTGCTCCGTACTGAGCAAAAGTACAGTTATTTCCAGAGAGATGTCCCTGTAGTTTATTTACGTCATCAATAAATGATTTTTCTGCACATAGATAACCAATTCTAAAGCCTGTCATGCAGAAACTCTTTGAGAAAGACTGAACGGTTAGCGTTCTTTGAAAAGCAACTTCACTTAGAGATGATATATTAACATGTTTAACTTTATTGTAAGTGAGTATTTCATAGGCTTCATCAGAGATAATTTTTAAATCATACTTCTCTGCTAAATCTACAACTCCCTGTAAATCTTCTGCATTGTAAACAGCTCCTGTAGGATTATTGGGAGTATTTATAAGTATGGCCTTTGTTTTCTTGGTGATGGCCTCTTCAATCGTCTTTAGATCTAGTTGAAAGTTCTTCTTTGTTTCTACAAAGCGAGGTACTCCACCGGCCAACTTAACTGACTCTGGAAAAGTTACCCAGTAAGGTGATGGAATGATGACCTCATCGCCATCATTTAAGAGTGTTTGAAAAATAAGATAGAGAATATGCTTTGAACCATTACCTAAGAGGATGTGGTCTTTATTGGCATTTAAAGTATACTTCTTATTTAAGTAGTAGGCGATGCCTTCTCGGAGTTGATCTAGGCCTTGAACAAGAGAGTAGCGAGTCTCATTGTCTTTCAGAGCGGCTATTGTCGCTTGAATAATTGGGGCAGGGGTTGCGAAGTCAGGCTCTCCCACATTAAGACCTATAATGTCTTCTCCAAGTTTCTTTAGCTCTGCAATTTTTGCAGATAGTGAAATACTTTTCGAAGGTTCTATACTGTTTACTCTTTTAGAATTTTCCATGAGTTTATTATACACAGATTTCTATTTTTTGCTGTCAAAGTCGTTCACTATTTGGCTTTGAATACGAACACTTTCACTGTGAATTGTGTCATAGATATCTTTTACAAAATTTTCAGTTAGTCCTAAACTCTTACCAAGATCAATTCTCTTCTTCATAAGCTCATCCATTCTCTGAATTTGAAGAGGCATAATATTCTTCTCTTTCTTGGCCTGTCCTATTTGTGTGATAATCTCCGTTCTCTGTTTTAGCGCTTCAAGTATTTCTTGATCAACTCTATCAACTTGTGCTCTTAGAGCATCTAATTCTTGTTCAAATGTTCTATCTATACCAAATTCAGTTCTAAGTGAAAGTCCTTGAATAATTGCATGTAAAGCTTCTGGTGTTACTTGTTGGGCAGCATCAGATAGAGCAACTGAAGGGTCAATATGAGTTTCTACCATGAGGCCTTCCATGTCTGCGTCCATTGCTTTTTGACAGACGTAAGCTATGAGGTCTCTCTTACCTGCAATATGACTTGGATCACAGATGATAGGAAGGTTTTGGAACTTGCTCTTTAACTCAATTGGAATCTTCCAAAGAGGAAGATTTCTATATTTTGAAGTATCTCCTGTTGAGAAACCTCTGTGAATTGCAGCTATTTTATTTATTCCTGCACCAGCGATTCTTTCAAGGGCCCCAATCCAAAGGGCAAGGTCTTGATTGACTGGGTTTTTTACCATCACAGGAATATTTGTTCCCTTTAGTGCATCTGCAATTTCTTGAACTGCAAAAGGGGATACTGTTGTACGAGCTCCGATCCAGAGAATATCAACTCCGTGCTTTAGGGCAAGTTCAACGTGTTGAGTATTGGCAACTTCAGTGGTTGTAAGAAGACCAGTTTCTGCTTTCACATCAGCTAACCACTTTAATCCTTCTTCTCCAACACCTTCGAAGCAATTAGGCCTTGTTCTAGGCTTCCAGATTCCAGCTCTAAATATTCTTACGTCTGGAATTTTTGCAATCTCTCGCGCTGTACTCATCATTTGCTCATGACTTTCTGCCGAGCATGGACCTGCGATGACTAAAGGTTTTTGTAAATTTGGTAACCATTTATTGAGTGGCAAAAATTCCATCGTCTTCTCCAGAAGTAATTAAAGCAGTCTATTACTATAGGTTTCTTTGTAGTTAAATCAAGGCTAAAATCTCTTCCTTAATACTTGTCTAGCCCTATATATAACTTGTATTGTTTTTAAAATAAAATTAATAATATTCATATTTAGTATAATTAAATATTATACTTGTTAAGCATTCTCTTAGTCGCAGAAGCTCTATTTTCTCTCGCTTTATTTAATAATAAGCTAACTTACTAATAATCCACATCTAAGTGTAATAAATCCCTAGGGTGTAAATGAATTATACGGCCTAAATACTAGTTCAACGTATTGAAATCTAAAAGCATTTAAAGCGATTTCATTGGCGTATGCCCTTTCTCGGTATATAACTAAGCAATATGGAAAATACCAAAGGCTTTATTCTCACTTCTAACTTTATTGATTCAACCAGTGGCGTAGAATTGAATTTCTATCTTTCAACCGATAGGGGGCCGACAAAAGTTGTGATCACAAACTTTCGTCCTGTTTTCTTTATTGAATCAAAGCATCAATCTATAAATATCCCTAAGCTTTTAGAGAGAAAGAATGTAGGGCTTAAGAGTTTTACAAAGCAAAGCGTAGACGCTCTTTATTTTTCAAAGCAAAGTGATTTGTATACAGCAAGAGACTTTCTCGCAGAGAATGGAATAAGAACTTTTGAATCAGACATAAGGCCTAATGAACGCTACTTAATGGAGAGGTTTATTAACGGTGATGTTGAAATTCAGGGAGAATTCCATGAGCGAGGAAGACTTAGAATTTTTACGAATCCTCAAATAAAGAAAGCCAATTACCAAGCTAAACTTAAAGTTCTCTCTTTTGATATTGAAACGAGTTTTGGAAATGACCTTTATTCTATAGGTGTTCATTATCAGCTCGGAGAAGGAATAGAGTTTAAGAACGTTTTCATGGTTGCTGATGAAAATAAAGTCATCAGTGACGAGCTCACTTACTACAAAGGAGAGAAGGAAGTTCTTCTCGCTTTTAAAGAAAATATTCTCGAAAAAGATCCAGATATTATTATTGGTTGGCATGTCATTGGCTTTGACCTTGATTTTCTCGAAAGAAAGTATACTCAATATGGAATTCCTTTTTATCTTGGAAGAGATGGAGAGAAAGTTAAAATTCATCAGAGAAAGAGTGGAACCTATACTTGTTCTATTCCTGGAAGAGTCGTTTTAGACGGCCCTCCAACCCTTAGAGGAGCTTTCTATAATTTTGAAAATTTCAAACTAGATACAGTTGCTCATGAACTTCTGGGTGCAAATAAAGATATTAGTGCAACAGGTACGAGTAAAGTTGAAGAGATTGAAAGAAGATTTAAAGAAGATAAGGAATCTCTCGCAAAGTATAATCTGATGGATTGTACTCTCGTAAGTGATATTTTTAATAAGACAGAAATGATTGATCTATGTATTACTCGTTCGAAAATTTCTGGATTACAACTTGACCGGATAGGTCTATCTACAGCAGCTTTTGATCATTTCCTTCTTCCTTTGATTCATAGAAAGGGCTTTGTTGCTCCAAATGTTTTAGACATTCAAAGAGACGCTCACGCTGCTGGTGGATATGTGATGGAGCCTAAAGTCGGTCTCTACGAAAATGTTGTGGTTTTAGATTTTAGAAGTCTCTATCCTTCAATTATAAAAACTTTTAAAATTGATCCTTACTCAAGAATTATGAGTGATATTAATCCGGTAAAAACACCTTCGGGTCATGAGTTCTCTCGAAGTGAAAATATACTTCCTAGCTTTATAACAGAGTTATTTGAGAAGAGGTTGCAGGCTAAGTCTATTGGGGATGATCACCTGTCTATGGCCATAAAAATACTAATGAATTCATTCTATGGAGTTATGGGCTCTCCTGGTTGTCGCTTTTATCATGCGGATCTTCCAAGTGCTATTACAGAGACAGGACAGTGGATTCTTTTAGAGGCGATAGAGTTTTTTAGGAGCCTCGGTTATGAAGTCCTATATGGAGATACGGATTCTGTTTTTGTTCAATTAAGGCAAGAAGATATTTATAAGATTAAAGAAAAGTCCAATGAGCTTGCAAGACGTGCAAATGAATTTCTTACCAAGAAGCTAGAGGTAAGGTTTGGTGTAGAGTCTCACCTTGAAATGGAATTTGAAAAAGTTTTTAAGAAGCTATTTCTTCCATATGCTAGAGGAGGAGAGGGAGGGGCCAAAAAGAGGTATGTAGGACTTCTTCAGACAGAAAGTGGGGATAAACTTTATTTTTCTGGAATGGAGTTTGTTCGCTCTGATTGGACAAAACTAGCGAAGAATTTTCAATACACTCTCTTTGAAAAAATCTTTCATGATGAAGATTATGAAAATTATATTAAAGGTTATGTTGATAGACTTAAGAATGGCGAGTTTGATGATCAACTTGTTTATAGGAAGAGATTAACAAAATCTATCTCAGAGTATACTAAGTCAATTCCTCCCCATGTGAAGGCTGCAAAAATTCTTGAAGAAAAGACTGGTCAGAGCAAAATGAAGAGTATTGAATATATTATGACAACATCTGGTCCTTTTCCTATAGAGCTTGAATATTCAAATATTGATTACGAGCACTATATCGAAAAGCAAATAAAACCTCTCGTTGATTCTGTGTTAGGAATTTTTGATAAGAGTTTTGATGATATCATTTGTGGAGATCAATTATCTTTCTTTTGAGGTTTTATGAAGTATCAATATAAAATGGCCGCCTTTGTCTTTATCATTTTCATGGCGACAGTTCTTTACACAAGATATGAACTCGAAGTCTATAGCTGGTTCTGTGATAACGAGGAAAATGGGGCTGCTTGCTTTGTTGCGCATAAGCTCCACTCGGGAGAGAAGAGTCCTGATGAGGCCCAGAGATATTTGAAGAAGAGCTGTAAGCTTAAATATGAATTGGCCTGTGAGGAAGTAAATAAAACAAATTTACTAAAGAACGAATTAGACAAGTGATTTACCCCAATTTTCCAACTTCTTAATATTATTCACTGGACGCTCTGTGCGTTAAAAAAGACTTAAACATTTATCAAATCATCTATTAATTCTTTTGCAAAAAAGTCGAAAGTGATTTATCAATGAGGTAGGAACTTAATCTTTAGGTGGATTAAGTTGTTGAAATTAAAGTGTTATTTTGATTTACAAAGACTTACATATCCATTGACATTCTCCTGGTCTTTGTAACATTACCCTCTCAGATTTTTAGCTGGATCTGAGAGGGTCCTTAACTTTTCCTCACAAATTTTTATTTTTTAGTAGAATAGATTTCTATGATGAAAGATATTTATAATTTATTAGCAACTTCAATTTTGTTGTTTCAGAAAAAGAGGGGAACGACTCTCGCTTCTTCTTCTACTTTCTATATGCTCTTAACAGTTGTTCCATTCTTCTTACTTTTAATTAGAGTGGTCGGATTATTTATTGGGGATATTAACTCCACCCAATTACAGATTTTCAATCTTGTTGAAAGTTTCTTTCCCGATGTCGCACCAGAAATTCTTACTCAAATTCAAACTATTGTAAAAGGTCCACTCTTTGCTGGGGGAGAGTTCACTATCCTTAACTTTGGAATTCTTTTGATTTCATCACTTTCGTTCTTCGATTCAATTTGGAATGGTTTATATTTAATTACAGAAGATAGAAGTTATTTAAAGTTTGTTAAACATTTAAAAGGAATTTTTGTTATTGGTGTTACAATTCTTTCTCTAAGTTTCTTCTTCTTTCTTCCATCCATTTTCTTTTATTCAGGTCAATTTCTAACAAATAATATTGTAGTAAATTTTCTTACCACTAACTTCCCAAGCTTATTAAAAATAAGTGCCTATTTCTCTAATGTTAATTATGGATTTTCTTACGTATTAAAATCAAATGTCTTTCATGGAGTTATTTTTACTACCTTCTTTGCTTTCTTGTATAGGTGGTTCTTTTCTTGGAAACTTACTCTTAAGCAGTCAGTAATAGCGGCTATGATTTTTAGTCTCTTAGTGATAATTGGAAAAAATCTCTTTTGGATTTACTTTATATATGTGAGAGATGGATTGATTAAAAACTATGGTGATTACTATACACTTATAGTTGGTGTGATTTGGATTTATTTTACAATGAGCTTCTTCTACTTTGGAACATGTATTTGTACAACATTATTAGACAAGAAGTTATTTCTTAAACGTATCGCGACTTGAATTATCTTGGAAAAGAGATATATTTTCTAAGAGGAGAATATTGTGGGTCTAATTAGAACACTTATTGAATTATATATTTTACTATTATTTGTAGATGTCATTTTGACATATCTACCTCAATATAGAAGAAATATTTGGGTAATGAGAATTCATAAGATGGCCAATTACACATGTGGACCAGTGAGAAGATATCTTCCAAATGATTTACCTTTCGATTTTTCTCCTTTAATTGTTGTTGTCATTCTTTCTGTTCTAAAAGCTCTCTGGTAAAAGCTTGTCTTTTTAATTCGTTTAGTACACAATTTTAGTATGTTTACTTTTTTTCATGGATGAAAAAGGGGCTGAATGGATTCGCCATATATAGATATAGATTTTTTAGCAAAAGAAACAATGGCCTTGAGCGAAGCTCTCAAAGGTTCAGAGGACTTTGGACAACCATCACTCTTTGATGGGGATTTTCAATTTTCTAAAAATGAAGAAGTTGTTGTAGAAGTCAGCGAAGAATCTAGTTTTGATGAAAAACTCCCACAAGAAATTGCAATAGACTTTGAAGAAGAGGGTGTAGAACATTCTCTTGAATCAGTTTTTCCAGTATCTCCAGGTCTTATTTTTAAAATAGACTCAGGCGTTTCAACCTTCTGTGTAAGAGGAATTCTTTGCCACAATATTAATGAGTCAGTTCATAGCGTGATGAATGATGAAGAAGGTAGTTGGAAGAAGTTAAAAATTAATGACCGAGAGGAATTATCTGGTATTCATTACTTTGAAACATCTTCGATCGAACAATCTGAAATGATAGCAGAATATATTCTTAATAAGAGATTTCCAATTCAAGAGGAAATGGTTTGTAATTTGAGCGATCCTGGTTTTAGCTGGTGGCTTGAAAGTAATGAAAATGGAATGAAAGTCTACTTTAAGGCGCAGTCTGTAGAAAGAGATCAACAGTTCATGAGGCTAGGTCCAATAGGGGATAGAGGAATTTCTTCCCTTAAGTTTTCAAAGTGTGAAGGTCTTCTTAGAAGATTGTTTTCAATTTCTGAGTATTCTACTTCGGATAAGAGTTTTGAAATAAAACCATTTAATTTAAATGACAGTAATTTTTTAAATTTTAAAGATATTTTTGAAAAAGGTGAATTTAACTTTGAATTTGATCCGGCCGATTTAACTGTCGATCATCAGAGATTAGTTATTTTCCTACAGGAAGTTGCAGCGGTTAGAGGTTTTTGGATTTCAGTGGAAGAAATTCTTAATAATAACCCTTGAGCAGAATGCTCTCTTCCTTTAGAATAGTAATAACAGGATGTTGTCACAAAATTAGGATGGTTTTGTGAGTACTAAACTTTAAACAGGATGTTTAAATTGGAATTTTCGTTCGACTCCCATCAAAGGGGAGCTCAGAGTGCACCGTCAGCTGGTGCAGATCCGGCAAGTGATCGTCTAAGAAAAGCAATTGAGCGCAATCGCGCGAAACAAGCAAAGAGAGATAATATTCAAGGTCAGGCGAATAGTGCTTCGACCGATGGACCATTATTTTCTAGCTCTACTGGTCCTAGACCTGTTGGAGCAGGATCTCGAAATATATCTGAAAGATTGAGGGCCGCTCAAAATTCAGGAACGCCGTCAGGAATTCCAAAGAGACCGGCCAGCCGATTTAGTAGTGAGCCTAGTGCTCAAATGTCTTCAAGTGGAGAGAGTGGTAGATCTTGGGGTGGTGGTCTTTTAAAAAAGAAAGAAGCTAGTGAAGCAGAGCCCTCTGTAACAGCAACAAGAAGAACAGTCGGAAAGCCTGATGAAGCAGAATTTCTAACTCCAATGAGAAAGGCGGCGGTTAAGGCCCCTGCAAAAGTTGGTTATACGAGCGCAAAGAGAAAAGTTAATACTAAATCTAAAAATAATAGTGACAGAAGTCTTGTTGGTTATCTTGTAAAGTTTGGATGGGCCTTTTGCACGTTCTTACTTTTTAGACTCGTATTTTCTGGAGGAGGAGTGATGGATTATTATTCATCGCTAAATCTTTTAGAAGAGAAGCAATATGAACAAGAAAGAATCATACTTGAAAACAAAAACTTGGCGATTGAAATTAAGAAAATTGGAAAGAACTCGATGTACCAGAAAAAACTTGTAAGAGATAATTTAGGTTTTATCGCAAGAGATGAGTACTTAATTCTCTTCCCTAGAGATAAGAGCCTTTCGAAGTTATAACCTTTTCTCCCACCTCTAGCTCTTTTGCCAGGGGTGAATCACTTCTCATTTCTAAGACGTGTCTACAATTATAAACTTTTGTTCTGTAAATTTTCGGAGGCTCTTGGACGCCGGGATGATGAGGAACATTTCTTTCAACTGCAATTACTTTCATATTGGAATCAAGAAAGAAGATA
Source organism: Halobacteriovorax sp. JY17 (assembly GCF_002753895.1). Taxonomy (NCBI): domain Bacteria; kingdom Pseudomonadati; phylum Bdellovibrionota; class Bacteriovoracia; order Bacteriovoracales; family Halobacteriovoraceae; genus Halobacteriovorax; species Halobacteriovorax sp. JY17. The sequence continues at coordinate 1,583,440 of NZ_NJER01000001.1, forward strand.
TCTAGGTCAAAAAGTGTGTTGGGCATCCAGAATTTGCGCAGTCCGTCTTTCTTGTAATGAAAGAGCATTGCGTGGTCTTTTTTAAATTCTTCTTTCTTCGTTCCACTTAGGCCTAGATTTTTTTCTTCATCACTAATTGAGAGAATGGTCTCGATAGAGTGCTTACCGTCAATGAGTAGAGTAACTCTCTTTCTGTCTTTAAATACAGTATTAGAAGAGCTACAGCTAGAGAGACAGAGCAATATTATTAGGGTTTTAAGAATATTTTTAATGAGCATCGGTGCAAAATGCGTTATAAATGTCTTCATGACTTAACTCTAAATTATGAGGGGAGATAAAGCAAATGGCCGAATTAAAGGGACTAATGAGAACTCACAATTGTGGTGAGCTTAGAGAAGATCAAGTAGGGCAAACTGTCACGCTTTGTGGATGGGTAAATAAGTATAGAGACCTTGGGGCACTTCACTTTATTGATGTTAGAGATAAGTATGGATTAACTCAGCTTGGCTTTGAACAATTCAAAGGTGACCTCTCTGTTTTAAAAGATTGTGCTCTTGAGTCAGTCATTAAAGCAACGGGGAAAGTTGCAATGAGACCTTCTGATGCTCAGAATAAGAAAATGGATACAGGACTTGTTGAAGTTCAAGTAGAATCACTTGAAGTTCTTTCTAGAAATGATATTGATAATATTCCTTTTCTTCCATATGGACAGGTCGAGGCTACAGAAGATCTACGCCTAAAGTATAGATACCTAGAACTTAGAACGAAGAAGTTACAAGATATTCTCGCTCTAAGATCTAAGACGACAAATACGGTTAGAAGAATTTTACAAGAAGAGAAGTTCATTGAAGTTGAAACTCCTATTCTTTATAAATCAACTCCGGAAGGAGCGAGAGACTATGTTGTTCCGTCTCGTGTTCATCCTGGAAAAGTTTACGCTCTTCCTCAATCTCCACAGACTTTAAAACAACTTCTAATGATTGGATCTACTGATAAGTACTTTCAAATTTGTAGATGTTTTAGAGATGAAGATTTGAGAGCTGACAGACAACCTGAGTTTACTCAAATTGATATGGAGATTTCTTTTGCGACTCCTGAATATATTAAAAATATTGTAGAGAAAATTCTTGGAGAGCTTTTTGAACTTGAAGACGGATTTACTCTTCCTATGATGTCTTATGATGAAGCTCTTGCTCGCTATGGTTCTGATAAACCAGATCTAAGATTTGGGCTAGAGCATAGAATTGTAACAGATATTTTTAAAGACTCTGACTTCTCTGTATTCTCAAGTGTCGCTAAGGCAAACGGATTAATTAAAGCGATTTTTGTTCCAGCTGCTATGGGAGCTTTTTCAAGAAAGGATACAGATGCTCTTACTGATGTGGTTAAGCCACATGGTGGAAAAGGTGTGGCCTTCTTTAAAGTTGCGGGAGAGGAGAGATCTGCAGGAATTTCTAAATTTATTACTGATGAAATTTACCAGTCACTATGCGCATTTGAAGAGAATGCTGGAGATGGGACTTGGCTATTCTGTGCTGATACTGATTTAGATGCGGCCCATGCTTGTGCAGATGCTCTTAGAAGATATCTTGGAAAGAAACTAGAAATAATTGAAGAAGGTTATAAGTTCTTATGGGTTTATGACTTCCCACTTCTCGAATGGAATCCAGACGGTAAGAGATATATTGCTCGTCACCACCCATTCACAATGATTAAGCCTGATCAGAAAGCGACTTTTATTGGCGCAGATCCAAAAGATTCAGAATCACTAAAAGATATGCCAGCACAAGCTTACGATGTTGTTTGTAATGGTTATGAACTTGGTGGGGGATCAATAAGAATTCACGAACAAGATATTCAAAAGAAAATGTTTGAAGTTCTTGGAATGGAAGAGGAAGAAATTCAATCACAATTTGGATTCTTTGTTGAAGCTCTCAATTACGGAGTTCCTCCACATGGTGGGCTTGCTTTTGGTCTTGATAGAATAGTAATGCTATTAGCGAAAACGGATTCTATTAGAGATGTAATTGCATTTCCTAAGACAACTTCTGCAAGCGATTTAATGTCTAAAGCTCCTTCTGCTCCGGCCGAAGCTCAGCTTAAAGAACTTCACTTTAACTGGACGAAGTAAATAACTCATTTAGGCCCAAATTCTCTGGGCCTAAATTCTCTTTTAAATAATTAGAATTCTGATATCCTAATAGGATAGAGGAATTTATGGCCATTAGTTTAAGTGACATTAATAAGAAAGCATCTAATGGAGTAAAATCTATTTTAGATGTTATTCTTGAGAGAAAGGAAGAAAAACTCTCTGGTCGATCTAGAAAGAAGAGGGTTCTTCGTCCTTGGGAATCTGGGAGTGCTGAAGTTACAGTTGAAAAAGTGAAAGTCATGGCACCTTTTGAAAAGACTCGTCACTTATCTGATGATGAATTTATGGCCTTAAAGATCCAAGAGAGAGCTGAAGAATTATTTCAAGATATTTCTGATTTTCTATAAACCATTTGGCATATATTTCTTTCTAGCTTTTGCTAGTTCTTCAAAGAACTTCTTTGTTTTCTTCGGGGACTTCTTTTCGAATTCCTTACTGACTGGAATATAGAGATAGTCAGTAAGAAAATCTTTTTCTAATTCCTTTATTAAATACTTTCTAGGGTATTCACTTAAAATGATATCGGCGACTTCTTTGAGCACAACGTAGCCATCAAGTCTCTTTTTTAAAATGAGATCAAATGCCTGTTTAACTTTAATATCAGTTTCTTTAAGTACTTTCATACCTTTTAGCTTTTCACTTGCAATATAGCTCTTTGGTGCGCTAATCCCCTCATTTATATTGGAAAGTGAGTGCCCATCCCAAGATAATTTTGAATCTATATGGGTATAAATCTTATAGTGGGCCTTTAAGAGATATAAACTCTTATCTAATTGGTTATTACTATTCTTAGGAAAGCTGGCTACTTTATCTCTTTCCTTTGTCCATAGAGACGTTAAAAGAGCATCAACTTTATTTGATTCAATGTCTTTAAGGCACCTATCCCATGAGGCCCTAATGTATTGAACTTTTAATCCTGTTTCCTTACTTGCTTCATTGATTGTTTTAATTACAACGCTGAGCCTTTGACTCTTATCTCCATCTGTGTCGTATGGAAAGAAGTGAGGACTTTCATAGCAAATTTTAAAAGGGAGTGCATGGCTTGTTGAGGTCATTACTAGAAATAGTAAAAGAGATAATTTTTTTGTCATTCCAATATTGTAATGCTCTATAAGGTTTGAAACAAGGTGAGATTTATCATGAAGCTTTCTTATTACTTGAAATTTTCTTTGCAATAGGATCTTCTGGAAAGAGTAATGTCACTTTAGAAGAGCCAGTGTCTTCGAGAGATTCAATGTAATACTCTTCATCGGAATTCATTACAAATGAATCAGATAGCCAGTCAGGAATTCCTTTCTTATCTTTTCTAAAACAAGGTATTAGTAAAAGTGTAAAACCTGTAGGTATTGTTACAAAGTATCCAATAGTTCTAAGAATAGAAGTTTTAAGAGAGAGTTGATCACTATGAGTGTGAGGGCACTGTACCTTTAAGTTGAACATTATTTTTCCTGGAGTCTTTCCCTCTGAGAGATAGTAGGAAAGTAAAAAATAACCTGTGAAGACAACTAGAAAGTTTATAGAATTTACCGCGTAGAGCTTATCTTCTAGGTTTGCTCTAACTCCAAGAGGGAGTTGAAAGAAGAATGCTTTAATGAAGTTTAGGTAAGTAAACATTATCGCTTTATTAATAATGCCAATAAGAAATAAGTCCATAGTAAAAGCATACATACGATCTTTAACTAGACTCTTCTTTGGAGGTTTGGCCGCTGATAAATGTGTTACGTTTTCTTCATTCTTCCACATAGTAGGCGTATCGACTTTTCGAGAGGGAATCTTGAATGAATAGAGGATATTTTGAGCTTTTCTTTAGTCGGGAAAAAAATGCTCCCGACCTATGTGGTCGGGTATGTCCTTAGCACTGTGGAACGTAAGAATAGTAAAGACTTCCACCTTTTATTTTAGGTAGAACTGTCTTCATTCTGCCAACTGCTATTGCTGGGCAACCAAGGGTACGTCCCTGAATCTTTGAGTAGTTTTTAACGTAGTCAGCTTCGTGAAAGACAACAGCATTGGGTCTAACATCTGAGGAGGAACTCTCAAGACCTGTTAGTCTAATGGCATTATGTCCTTCCATTGAATTGTAATTGAACTTACTTGAAAAGTAGGTGCTATCTACTCTCATAAATCCAGGACGAGTCATTCCAAAACGTCTATGTTTTACGAGTCTAATTCTTCTACTGAACTTTGAATGCATGCACTTGTCTAGGTATCCATCGTGATTTCTATCTCCGTTTGGAAAACCAATTCTATTTCTTCCACTTCCGTGAGCGACGTACTCCCTTTGAAGTTCTCCCGTTTGAAGATCCATAATATAGAGTCTCTTCTCTCTAGAGCTTTGGGAGAAATCACCAATTGTAATAAATCTCTGATTACTAAGAAGATGAGATTTTCTTTCAAAGAAATCCATTGCCTCAACTAGAGGAGTCTCAGGAACTCCCTCTGCTACAAAGTGATTAATAGTCTCTTCACGTCCTTCAATATGGTATCCATCGAAGGCCAGAGTGTTAAAAGAAAACAAGAATGTAAGTAAGATTAATTTTTTCATAGCTTACTTCTCGGAGTAAGCTATGAATATTTTAGGGATTTATACTTGAGCGAAATTATTGTCTAAGAGATTCTTTGAGCTCACTAAGCTTATTCAGTGCTTGAAGTGGAGTCATATTCATCACATCGACTTCACTTAAATTGAGTTCAAGCTTTTGAAGATGCTCAGGTATTTCTCTTTCAACAATCACTTCTGGACTTGCGAAGAAGCTCAATTGTGAATTAGAATTTTTGATCATTTCTTTTTCTGAACTTACAGAAGGAAGTGAATTCTCATGACTACTATCGTGCTCTAAGCTTTTTAAGATATGTGAAGATCTATCAAGAATCGATTTTGGAAGACCTGCAAGCTTGGCAACATAAATACCAAAACTCTGTGAAGCACCTTCTTCAATTAGACGATAGAGAAATTGAACGTTTCCATCTTTATTAAAAGTTTCAACTGTTAAATTCTTCGCACCAGGAAGTTGATCTACAATATCAATTAGTTCATGATAGTGGGTCGCGAATAGAGTTAGTGCCTTTGTCTTATTCACAAAGTGCTCAACAAGGGACCAAGCAATACTAAGACCATCATAAGTAGAAGTTCCTCTACCAACTTCATCTAGAATAATAAGAGACTTATCGGTCGCGTGTCTTAGGATTTCTGCTGTTTCGGCCATTTCAACCATGAATGTTGATTGACCCTTTAAGATATCATCACTAGCGCCAAGACGGCTAAAGAGGTAGTCGCAGAGACCAATTTCCGCTTTCTCTGCAGGAACAAAAGAGCCAACTTGAGCAAGAAGTTGAATAATTGCAACCTCTCTCATAACTGTTGTCTTACCGGCCATATTGGGACCTGTAATTAAACCAAAGTAACACTCTTCATCTAATCTTAGGTCGTGAGCAACAAATTGATCTTTAATAATTGATTTTATAAGAGGATGCCAAGCGCCTTCAAGGTTAGAAAGTTTTCTATCATCACGCATCTCTGGTTTAATGAATTCTTCTTGGTTTGCTACCCATGCAAAACTTTGAAAGACATCTAGCAGTCCAAGTGATTTTGAAAGCATCATGATGGCAGCATTATTTTCAGTAACTTCAGCAATAAGACCTTTAAAAATTTCTCTCTCTAATCTTTCTAACTTTTCTTTTGCTGAGAAGATTTCTTTTTCAAATTCAGTTAGCTCTTTTGTCGTATATCGCTCAGAGTTAACTAGGGTCTGTCTTCTCTTGAAGCTTTCAGGGATTTTATCAGAGTGGGTTTTGGAAATCTCGATAAAGTAGCCTGCAACATTATTAGACTTTACTCTAAGTTTAGGAATACCTGTTTCTTCTCTGTAGCGCGCTTCAAGTTCTAAGAGCTCATTTGCTGTGTTAGTGCTCATTTTAGCGAGGCGGTCTCTTTCTTTGTCGCAACCTTCTCGGATTAAGTTTCCTTTCTCCAGAGCTGCTCCAATTTCGTCATTGATAGTTTCTTCAATTCTCTTAGATAATTTCTTTAGAATACCAAGTTCATTTTTCTTAAGAGTTGAAAGAAAGTTTGCAGACTCATGTGAGAAAACATCTTTTAAATCTTCGTAAGTGGCAACAGCTCTTGAAAGGTTTAAGAGGTCTCCAGCCGTTGTCTTATTAGTTGAAACCTTCGCCATAATTCTTTCTAGGTCTCTTACATCACTAAGTTTTTCTCTAACGTCAGATAAAATCTCTGAATTATCTAAGAAGTAAGTTACAAAGTTTTGTCTTTCAGTAATCTCATTTAAATCATTCAGAGGGTTGATAAAAACTTGCTTTAAATTCCTTGAGCCCATCGCCGTCTTTGTTTTATCGAGAAACCCAAGTAGAGAATCTTTGTAGGTCTCTCTAGATTTTGGAAGAATTTCTAAACCAATTAGTGTTGGAGCCGTTACCTTCATGTGACCTTTTTCACTAGTCATTTTAAAAGGTCTAATATGGCAGAAGTTCTCTGTAGTTTGTGTTGAACAAATATAGTAGGCGAGAGCTCCAATTGGAGCTAGGATTTCACTACAAGTAGAAATAACTTTATCTCTCTTATAAGAAGGAATAAGTTTTTCAATATAGATTTCTGTATATTTTTCAGAAAAATATTCTTTAGAGAGATGAGTCTTTAGTACTCCTAGTGCACCAAGAAGAGTGTCTAGCTCTTTTAACTCATCCCAATCTCCCATGGCGCAGATAAACTCTTTTGGTGCGAGCATTCTAAGCTTATCTAAGAAGTCTTCTGTACTAGTGAGCTTATATCCGCTGAATTCACCTGTCGTAAAATCAATTGCAGACAAGTAGTAATCATTTTCTATTTTTACAGCAGAAGCAATATACTTGTGATCAGCTCCATCTGCTTTTTCTAAATCATAAGGTAATCCTGGAGAGACAACTTGAACAACTGCTCTTTTTACAATTCCCTTAGCTTCTTTTGGATCTTCAATTTGTTCACAGATCGCAACCTTAATACCAAAGGCACTCAGCTTATCTATATAGACAGCTGCTGCATGATGTGGAATTCCCGCCATTGGGATAGGGAAGTCTCCAAGTTTTCCACGTTGAGTGAGCGTAATATTTAAAAGCTTAGAGGCCTTCTTTGCATCATCAAAGAAAACTTCATAGAAATCACCCATTCTAAAGAGAACTAAGTGCTCTGAATATTCTTTCTTTATATCGTAGAATTGAACCATCATCGGAGTCAATTTTACACCGTGGTTTATTATTTCATTCAAGGTGTCTAGTGTGTGTGTGGACAAAGTTAAATCCCTGATTAAATTGAAGTTTTTTCGTAGGGGCACAGTAACATAGGGGGAATTTGATCGTAAAATAAAACCTCTAAGTAATTCCAGAGTGAGCTAATAAGTTATTGAAAAATAATGAAAAAAACGAGACTATATTAGCCATGTGCTACCCGAGAGGAAGAGTGATATAATCTTCTCTAAAGGTGCGGAGCGTAATTTTGCTTAATATTATCAAGAAATCAGTCATTGTCTTTAGTTTCTTACTTACCATGGGTTTCATAGCTCTATGGGGTGAAAGTGTAGAATGGAAGAGATCTCAGGCCTTAAAAAATCAAGGTCAAGACGATTCACAGAATTACGATCAAGAAAGTTACTTTGAAACTGTTTCATTTTATCGAGTAAAAGATCAGAAGCCAGTTCTTCACTTAGATGCCAAAGAACTTTCTATGAATTCAGCGACGGGGAAATCTCTCTTTGTTGAACCCCGTGGTGTTGCCTTCACTAATAATGGGGAACCTGTTCAGTATGAAGCCAGAAAAGGTTTTCTCTTTAGGCAGGAAGACCAAGTCATTTTTGAAAACGAAGTGAAGTTCAATATGGAAACTTCAACTTTAACTGCGGATAAAACAATCTATCATATGAATAAAGACGAAATCGTTTCAACAGGAAATGTAGAAACGACGAGTATTTCCATGAAGAACAAGAGTAAGGAAGATATTAAGGTCTGGTCCAATAGTGCTGTCACTTGGCCTTCAAAAGATAGAAGTCGCTATCAGGGTGATGTGAGAGGAATCATTAAAAGAAAACGTGTTTACGAGGAAAGTATTAGGTTTAAGGCCCAACAAGTTGACGTAAATATGGTGACTCTACAAATCGATTTACTTGAAAAAGTGCACTTGGAAAAACAACAACTTAAGGCGGATTCTCACCGCGGAGAAATATTTCTGGAAAACTATAACAAAAAGCTCAAGTATTTCGTTCTTTATGACGATGTGAAGGTTGTAGAGAAAGTAAAACTGGAAAAGGATGGTCGTGTTTCCTCCTTTGAAAGACGTGCTTTTGGTGAAAAACTTGAGGGTATGATGAGTGAGAGTAAAATTATTCTCACTGGCTACCCGAAGGTTTTTCAACAAAGTGATGTAATTACTGGAAATAAAATAGTGCTCCGTGAGAATAACGAAGTTGTTGAAGTAGATGATGCGAACACTAATTTTATACTAAGGTAATTATGGAAGAAAGAAGCTTTCTAGAGGCCACCAACCTCAGGAAAACCTACTCGGGTAGAACTGTCGTAAAAGACGTAAGCCTTAGAGTAGAACAAGGTGAAATTGTCGGTCTCTTAGGACCTAATGGAGCTGGAAAAACTACATCATTTTATATGATTGTAGGATTAGTAAGGGCAGATGAAGGAAGGATAGAACTTTCTGGAGATGAACTCACTGAGTATCCAATTCATATTAGAGCACTTAAAGGGGTAGGCTACTTACCACAGGAAGCTTCTGTCTTTAGAGATTTAACAGTGGAAGAAAATATCTACGCTGTTTTAGAGAATAGAAAATTGCCTAAAGTGAAAAGGCAGAATCTACTCGAATCTCTACTGGAAGATTTTGGACTAGGACATATTAGAAAGTCACTTGGTTCAGCACTTTCAGGAGGGGAAAGAAGAAGGGTTGAGATAGCAAGAGCACTGGCATTGGAGCCAAGGTTTATACTTCTCGATGAGCCCTTCGCTGGTGTTGACCCGCTTGCGGTAAGTGACATCCAGGGAGTGATTCGAAGTTTAAAGAATAGAAATATTGGAGTCTTGATCACAGACCATAATGTAAGGGAAACCTTAGGGATTGTTGATAGGGCCTATATTATGAATAGTGGTGAACTACTTGTTAGTGGAACACCAGATGAAATTGTAAATAATGAAAGAGCACGGAAGTTCTATTTGGGTGACGAATTTAAGATGTAATGTCACCCAACTTTTTTAATAATAAAAGGTGGAACTATGGCAGTTAAGATCTCACAAAGTCTTAAACAATCTCAAAACTTGATGATGACGCCGCAATTGCAGCAGGCGATCAAGCTCTTAACGTTAACTCACCTTGAAATGACTTCTGTTATTGCCGAAGAGATGGTTGAAAATCCAATGCTCGAAGAGTTTGGTAATGGAAACGAATCTCCTGATAAAAAGTCTGAAGACGATTACAATGTTGAAAAATTAGAAAGCCAAGGAGCAGAAGCAAGAAGTGAGAACTTCGATGAAGCTCCAGTTATTTCAAAAGATGATGACTTTGATTGGCAAAAGTATGTAGAGACTTATAATAATTCTTCATCGACACCTTCGATGGTTGGTCCTGCTTCAAATGACGATACACCAAATTATGAAAATATTATTTCTAAAGGAAAGTCTCTTGCGGATCACCTTGAGTGGCAACTTCGCATGGAAGAGCTTACTGATCAAGAGCTAGATCTTGGAATTGAAATTATTCACAATATTAACGACGATGGATATCTTGGAGTTTCGTACGATGAGATTATTTCTAAGACTGAACTAGATAGAGATCACGCATTTGATGTTTTTGAAATGGTTCAACGTTTTGACCCTGTTGGGTGTGGAGCTGCAAACTTAACAGACTGTCTTCTTGCTCAAGCAAGAATTGCTGAAGAGAGATCTCCACTATTAGAAAAAATAATTACTTTTCACCTAGAAGATCTTCACCGAAAAGACTTTACTAAAATTAGTAAAGAAACTGGTGCTTCGACAGATATTATTATGGAGACAGCAAAACTTCTTCATCAATTTCATCCAAAGCCAGGTCGTTTAATTGCCGATCAAGATACTCACTATATTACTCCTGATATCTATGTTGTAGAAGTTGGAGGAGAGTTCGTGGTTCAGGTTAACGATGAAGGGATACCACGTCTTAGAATTTCAAAACTCTATCAAGAGTTACTTGCGACTTCAAAAGGTGAAAAGAGTGAAGCAAGTGAATACGTTATGGATAAGCTTAAATCTGCAAGATGGCTTCTAAAGTCTATTCAAACTAGACAACAAACAATTTATAAAGTTTCAAAAGCAATTGTGAGACAACAGCAAGAATTTTTTAAGAAAGGTCCAAAGTATTTAAAGCCTATGATTCTTAAAGACGTCGCCAATGAAATTGGAATGCATGAATCGACAGTTTCAAGAGTAACTACAAATAAATATATGCACACTCCAATTGGACTATTTGAATTAAAGTACTTCTTTAATACAGGAATCGGTGGAAAAAATGGGGCTGATGATATTTCGAGTGAAGTTCTAAAGCTTAAAATTAAAGAACTTGTTGCTAATGAGAGTCCTAAGAAGCCTCTGTCTGATCAGAAAATTGCCGACCTTTTAAGTCGTGATGACGTTAAGGTTGCAAGAAGAACAGTAGCTAAGTACCGAGAGATGCTAGGAATCGAATCTTCTTCAAAAAGAAAGGTAAAATCTTAATAATTTATTACGATAAGTTTCATACACTGACAAAGTGTAGGAATAATATAACGACAGGAGTAGGACGTTTATGAAAGTGACTATCACATTTCTTCATTTAGAGCACACTCAATCACTTGACGACAGAATCCACGAAAAGTCAGCTAAGCTTAAGAAGTTTATTGACGGTGAGATTAATCTAAAGTGGAGTTGCTACGTGAAAGAGGGCAACCACTACGCAGAAGTAGACCTTGGTGGACCGACTTTCCATTATCATGCAACGGGACACTCCGACAGCCTTTATAAGACTATTGATGTAGTTGTTGATAAATTAGAGAAACAATTACAAAAGAAGAAAGGCAAGTGGAAAAACAGTAAGCAGAGACAAGGCGTTAGGGAAATGCAAATCAATGACCCTGAAATGGCCTGGGCAGAGTACGACGAAGATTACGTAGCTTAATCTACTCCAAAAAAGTTAAACTACAAAAATGCCTCCTGAATTGGAGGCTTTTTTGTTTCTATCTTGGCACTGAATTTGGATTATATTAAGTAGCATTCATGCTTTAAGCATATTTTAGCTACTTAGGAGAATTTAGTGTCTAAATTTTTGACATTATTCGTACTTTTATTCACCTCTTTAACTCTTACGTCTTGTGGAGTTAAGAAGAACTCGAAAAGTGATGTGGATGATAACGCTGCTTATATAGAAGCCGCTCTATCATCAAAGAGCTGCGGTGGAGAAAGAGTGCTTGATTTGAACTCTAGAATAATTGCGCTTGAAGATTCTCTTAGTGAACTTAAAGTCTTTGATCCTATTTTAAAACCTCAAAAGAGAAATTTTAAATCGAATAGGTCTTCTTTTTCTCCAATTATATTAAGTGAAGTTCTCATTGAAGAAAGTATTGAAGATATTCAAAATGTAATTACTTTAAAGAGTGAGACAACTGTTACAAATAGCGAATTTAGAGAGATTAAGAGAAGAGTTCAAAAGCTTAGAATTAATTTTGATAGATGGTCTTTTCATCAGTGTCACTTAACTAATCTTATAGATAATAATGCAAAAGAGCTCAACGACTTTATTGAACTTGAAACAATGTTCTGTGAAGAGAATTGTCTTTCTACATTAATGCCTGATAGAGAAATTCTTCAAAAGGAAAAAAGAGAGAAGACAATTAATATATGCTCGCTTTTTAAGAGGAAGAGCTACTGTAGAGTCCACTATGATATTGCATCAATTTATGGCGGAGAAGATGAGTTTGTAAGAGAAATTCTTAAACAAGTAAGAAGCTTCTTTAATCAGGAAGTTTTTGGAATGAATGAGTCGCCTTTAGAAATTGAATGCGAACAAACAGATAAGAAAGTATTAACAATTCCGATATACCAAAATACAAATAGTGTCTCTCTCATGAATGCGATCTCTGAGAACTGGAAAAGAGATGATATTGAAGTAAAGTTTAAATTGGGAAGTAGTGGAGCAAGGTTAGAGCTGGTAGATGCTGGACTCTCTAGAGTGTCCTTAAATGATTTAAGTACAATTTATTTAAATAAGAATTTATTTGGAACCGAGAGAGTTAAGACAATTGCTCATGAGTTCGGACATACTTTGGGGTTTAAAGATTGCTATATTGAATACTTTGATACAAAGAGTGGAGAAGTTGTTTATTATGAACTTGAAAGAGATAAGGGTAATTTAATGTGCTCTTTAGAATTTGGAACAAAAATTCCAGAGAAGTACCTAGAGAAGGTCGTCTCTAAGTACTGTAAGTAAAATATTTTATATTATTTAAGTGCTCCAATAAATTTTGCAACAGTTGCTCTCGCCGCAATGAAGTGTTTATGTTCTAAGAGAAACCCAGTTGTTATGATTCTAATTTCTTCGCTTTCATGTTCTTCTACATTTCCATCTGCTGCTGAAACTTGAAAGAGTGTTTCTAAGACATGTAGTTTTTCTGAATTGTCTAAGATATCATTTAAAGCTGTACAATATTTTCTAGGCTCAATACCTGATAATTCCTTAACTTCTTCTAAGGCCTTACTTGCAACAAAGTCAGCCTCTTTCTCGCTTAGGTTCATCCATTGTATTAAAGATCTTTCAATAGCTTCTTTTTCAGTTGATGAAATGTCGAAGTCAACATAAGCGACTCTTGCACAAAGTCCGGCTAGACAAGTGAGGAGAATACGCTTTTCCTCTGTATAGTTAGGAAATTGCTCAAGTATGCTTGATTGTAGTTTGGAAATCGGTTTTGACTCCGTTTTTCCAATAAATATGTCCCAAAAACTCATAGTTATAACCTTTTTGTTTAAATTTATATCAATTCAGCTTTGTTTAGTTGAAAAGACTATTTAATAAAAGGATAATAATATTAAACACTAAAGGCAAATGAGAGTTAACAATGTCTATATATGAAAAAATGAATAACCTTGACGATAGAAGATTCAACCCCATCTTAAGTGAGGAGGATGAGTACGGCGAAGGAGGTGTCGCCACTATTAAAAAGGTTAAAATTAAGAAGCCTCGTAAATATAAAGTACTCATTCATAATGATGACTACACCACCATGGAATTTGTCATCTATATTTTGCAGAAAGTTTTTGCAAAGAACTTAGAAGAAGCTCAAGCAATTATGCTTAAAGTACACAACGAAGGAATTGGTATTTGTGGAGTTTATAGCTTTGAAATTGCAGAGACGAAAGCAGAGAAGGTAAATCAAGAAGCGAAGGAGAACGGTCACCCGTTGAAGTGCACTATTGAACCAGAAGCCTAAGAGGAAATTATGATGTCAAAAAAGCTAGAAGAAATTATTAATCAAGCTATTCAAATTGCAAATGAAAAAAGTCATGAGTACTTAACTCTCGAAACCGTTCTCATTGCAATGTTAGATGATGATCAGGTAATTGACGTTCTTCACGACTTGGGTGCCAATGTAGATGAGATTCAGGAAGACTTAGTTACATTTTTAAATGATCAATCAAATTTCAGTATTCTAACAGAGGATCAAGTTCAAAATCTAAGTAAGCAGCAATTTGTAGACGAAGAACTTAGAAAGCTTGCTAGTGAAAATGGAATAAAATATCAACCAGAAATTTCTCTTTCTCTACAAAGAGTTATTCAAAGAGCTGCTATACACGTTCAGTCTTCTGGAAAGAGACATATTATGGGAATTAATATTCTTATTTCGATGTTTCAAGAGAAAGAAAGCTTTGCTCTCTACTCAATTCAAAAACATGGTATCGAAAGATTCGATGTTGTGAAATATATTGCACACGGAGCAGATGAGCCAACTTCAAGTGATGATGAGTATGTTGACAACTCTGAGGTCGAAGGCGGAATAACACCTTCTAGACTTAGAAAAGAGAAAAAAGAGAATGCTGCGCTTGAAGAGTATTGTGTAAATCTCAATATTCTAGCTAGAAAAAATAAAATTGATCCTCTCATTGGACGAAGTTCTGAGTTGGACCGAATTGTTGAAATTCTTTGCAGAAGACGAAAGAATAATCCTCTTCTAGTTGGAGAGGCCGGGGTCGGAAAGACCGCAATTGTTGAAGGACTTGCTAAATGTATTGAAGAAGGAAGTGTTCCTGAAGTTCTTAATGGAACTACTATATTTAGTTTAGATATGGCCGCTCTACTTGCTGGAGCTAAGTTTCGTGGAGACTTTGAGCAGCGACTAAAAAATGTTTTAAAAGAATTAGATGATATTCAAGAGAAAGGTGAGAGAGCAATTCTCTTCATTGATGAAATTCATACCGTAATGGGAGCAGGAGCAACTAATGGTGGAAGTATGGATGCTTCAAATCTCTTGAAGCCAGCGCTTTCATCCGGAAAAGTAAAATGTATTGGAAGTACAACACATGATGAATTTAGAAAATTTATCGAAAAGGATCATGCTTTTAGTCGTAGGTTCCAAAAAATTGATGTGGATGAGCCGTCTTTAGAAGATACTTACCAAATTCTAAAAGGTCTTAAGTCTAAGTTTGAAGATCACCATGGTGTGAAGTATTCAAATGTTGTCTTAAGAACAGCTGTTGATCTTTCAAATAAATTTCTAGGGGATAGAAAAAATCCTGATAAGTCTATTGATGTTATCGATGAGGTCGGTGCGAGAGTTCACTTACTTCCAAAGAATAAGAGAAAGAAAAATATAACAAAGAAAGATATCGAAGCTATTATTTCGAAACTGGCTAAGATTCCAGAGATTAGTGTTACTGGAAATGATAGGGATCGTTTAAAGAATTTAAAGTCTAATCTTGATCTCGTTATTTATGGACAAGATGAAGCCGTTGTAAAGGTCTCAGATGCTATTGTCCTCTCTCGATCAGGTCTTGGGCATGAAGGTAAGCCAATGGCGAGTTTTCTCTTCGCAGGACCTACTGGGGTCGGTAAAACGGAATTAGCGAGACAATTAGCGCACAATTTAGGTTCTCATTTAGAAAGATTTGATATGTCTGAATATATGGAGAAGCATTCAGTTTCTAAATTGATTGGAGCGCCTCCAGGTTATGTTGGATATGATAACGGGGGAATACTAACTGACGCTGTAAAGAAGAATCCACATTGTATTTTATTACTAGATGAAATTGAGAAAGCTCATCCAGATATTTATAATATTCTTCTTCAGGTCATGGATCATGGATCTCTAACTGATGCGCAGGGAAGAACAACTGATTTTAAGAACACTGTCATTATTATGACAACAAATGCTGGTGCTAAACAAATGGAAGCAGGGTCTATTGGCTTAGGACAAGCAAAGTCAGAAGGTAATACTGCTAAGAGAGACCAAACTCTTAAGAACTTCTTTAGCCCAGAGTTTAGAAATAGACTGGATGCAATCATACACTTTAATAAATTAGGTAATGAATTTATAGTGAAGATTGTTGATAAGTTTTTACTCGATTTAGAAAGTAGACTTGCTTCTAAGAATGTTGAAATTGAAGTAACTGAGAATGCTAGACAGTGGTTAGCTAAGACTGGTTATGATCCTAAGATGGGAGCAAGACCTATTGGAAGAATTATTGATCAGCAAATAAAGAAGCCACTTTCAAATGAAGTTCTATTTGGTGAACTATCGAAAGGCGGAAAAGTTATTATCGATTTAGACCACAAAGATGAAATTACTTTTAAATATTCCTAAGAATTAACTTTAAAGGACACTATTTTTGGATAAAAACATAGAAATATGCCAATTATAGTTGTCCTTTTTTCGCTTCCAGAGGCATATTTTGCGCTTTTTACTCAAAATAATTAAAAATAAATCAAAAAAATAATTCCCTTCATTTTTGTATTCAAATTCATTCAAAAGAGATGATATTTTTATAAAAATCATAAAAACATTAGAAAATGAAGTTGTGAAACTCCTGTGTTCATCGACGGTTTCGTTGTGGTCATTTTTTTTTGTAAAGTAATTCTAAATTAAAACCGAAATCAGTTTATAAACTGTTTAATTTTTTTTTTAACAGATTCGTAATAAAAGGGTATTTTTTTATTTGCGTTAAAATAAAATTATGTTTATTCTGAATCTATAAGTGTTAAAAGCCGGGAGGATGTCATGGCAGTAAAGAAGAAAGCTACTAAAAAGGTAGCGAAGAAAGCCACTAAGAAGGCAGTAGCTAAAAAGACAGTTGCGAAGAAAACAGCTAAGAAAGCAACTAAGAAAAAAGTAGCGAAGAAGAAAGTAGCAAAGAAGAAAGTTGCTAAGAAAGCTACAAAGAAAGCAGTAGCTAAAAAAGCTACTAAAAAGAAAGTTGCTAAGAAAGTTGCTAAGAAAGTAGCAAAAAAAGCAACTAAGAAGAAAGTTGCAAAGAAAGCTACTAAGAAAGTAGCAAAGAAAGCAGCTAAGAAAACAGTAGCTAAGAAAGCTACAAAGAAAGCAGCTCCTAAAAAAGCTACTAAGAAAGCTCCAGCTAAGAAAGCAGCTCCTAAAAAAGCTACAAAAAAAGCTCCAGCTAAGAAAAAGTAATTGATTTTTACTCAAATACTTAAAGGGCCACTCAATGAGTGGCCTTTTTTTTGGTTCAAATTTAAGAAATCTACATTTTTGTAAATAAAATCTATAAGTTAGAGGCCTTCTCATTTGCTTTCTCTCAATTTACCCTGACTGACCCACAGGCTATTTTAACAGTGGCCGTTTTTAAATTATAGTAATTTCAGCTGTTTACATGAAGTAATAATGACATTTTCTAAAATGAATATTTACTTTCAAACGTGTTATTGATAACTTGCGGCCAAATAAAACTAAATCAGCAGGCTTAACAACTGTGTGAGTTTCGAGGACTTTTTGATCTGAATGGTTGAAGGTTATTGATTCTTTTGATTCGGAGATTACTTATGGATACTACTGAAGCACCAAGCGGATTGGGACTTAGAACTATTGATGGACCAAGAGAAGAATGGTTTACTGATGAAAAGTCAGGAGTTCGATTAGTTCAAATGGGAGAAGTTATATTTCCTCCACGAAAAGTGTGGATGAAAACATACGGCTGTCAGATGAATTACCATGATACAGACAGAATTATGGCACACCTTAAAAACTTGAACTTTACTCAAACCGAAGAAGTTGAAGACGCCGATCTTGTTCTCTTCAATACATGTGCTGTTAGGGATCTTGCAAATAATAAATTCTATTCACATCTTGGAAATATGAAGCATCAGAAAGCAGCGAAGAAAGATAATCTAGTTGTTGGAGTTGGTGGTTGTGTTGCTCAAACTGAAGGAAAGGAATTAATTCAAAAATATAAACATTTAGACTTTGCTTTTGGGCCAGACACAATTGATTCAATAAACGATATGGTTTATAGAACTTATGCTGGAGACTCAAAGTTCTTTATCAATAGCTGGGATAGATCAGAAAATTTTTCTATTGAAACAAAAATTTCTCATGGAACACCACAGGCCTTCGTGAATATTATCAAAGGTTGTAATAAATATTGCACATATTGTATCGTTCCTTATACTCGTGGAAAAGAGCGTTCAAGAAAAGTAAATGAAGTCGTAGAAGATATTAGAAGACTTGTTAAGTATCAAGGTATTCAAGAAGTGACTTTACTTGGACAAAATGTGAATTCATTTGGAAAAGAAAATGGAGAGTCACTTGCCCAACTTATACTTGAACTTGAAAAACTAGAAGGACTGGAGATCATAAGATATACAACTAGTCATCCTTATGACATCTCAGATGAGCTAATTATGACTCATGGAGTTTCAAAGAAGCTATCAAAACATCTTCATCTTCCAATTCAATCAGGATCAAATACTGTCTTAAAGAGAATGAATAGAGAGTATACAGTTGAGCACTACTTGGACCGAGTGGCGAAGCTTAGAGAGATTCAACCTGATATAATTATTTCGACAGATATTATCGCGGGATTTGTTAATGAAACAAATGAAGAACATGAGGCAACTCTAAAACTCTTAGATGATGCGAAGTTTGATTTCATTTACTCATATGCCTATTCTAAGAGAAATAAGACTAGGGCCGCTAGATCTGAAGATCATTTAACTGATGATATTCGCGGAGCAAGACTTAGAGAGATTCAACTTCACCAATTAAAAATTCAGGCCGATGTTAGAAAAGAAATGGAAGGTAAGACTTTTAGAATTCTAGTTGAAGGAAAGAGAACTTTTAAAGGTGAAACAAAGTGGAAGGGAAGAACTAATTGCAATAGAATTGTTCACTTTCTGCCGAAGGATCCAGAACAAAATCTTCAGTGGAATTGGGTAGATGTGAAAGTCATTGAGACAACGGCCCTCTCTTGCCAAGGAGAATTACAAACCGTAATAGGGAAGAGAATACCAACACTCCAGTAAAATTAGATAGATAGAACTCGAGTGGTGTGAAAATAGTGCCACTTGAGGAAAGTACACTCAGAAAATAGTAGAATATTAGATGACTGAGGTGTCCACTATGCGCTTAAAAATTTCTACAATTCTATTAACATTACTACTTTCATTGAATTCATATGCCATGATTGAACTTGGAATGGATTTTAGTTATGACAAAGATGTTTTTGGAACTAATAGAGATAGTAAGAATACATCTAGAACTTGGTCTGGCTCAATTGCTACTTACCTTTGGCAGTATACAGCTCTTGAAATTAATTACATGGAAAATAGTGATAAGACAGTGATCAATGAAACTGTTACTTATGATGATTTAGATATTTCAATATTAGGACAACAAACCAATATTGAAACTAAATCCTACGGTTTAGGACTTAGACAATCATTTGCATCTAGAAAAGCATTAATTCAACCTTCAATTAGTCTTGGTTACGCTAGGACTTTTAAAAGAACTCAAACGAACTATACGGTAAGAAGTGATATTTCCGGAAATAGCTTCACATCAGTCTCTCCAGAAATTAAGCAAAGGCAAGACTCTATGTTTGGAACCTTTAGTTTGAAATTTAGATTAACTCAAAGACTTAGTTTAAGAGGTTCTATTCAAACCTATATTAGGGCCTTTGACTGGAATAGTGCTAAAGATGATTTAAGATACACTGCTGGCTTCACTTGGTTACTTTAAAACTCTTCCTCTTTTCATCTCTTTTATTTCTTAGTTCATGCGCAAAATTTGGCTACTTGGTTGAGCAGGGAACTGGACAAGTCAAGTTGCTTGCAACGGCTAAAGAAAATGAAAGTATTCTAAACGATGTAAGATATTCTAAGAAAGACAAAGACAAGATTAAGAAAATTCAAGTTTATAAAAAGTACTTCTATAAGTATTGGAATAAGAAAGAAACTAGTATTTATAATAAGACAACGATTCTTCACGATGCTGCTGTCACTTATTTAGTTATTTCTTCTGACTTTGATAAAATTGAAGCGAGGAAGGAGTGCTTTCCAATTATGGGATGTTTTCCTTATTTAGGTTTTTTTAAGAAGTCTTCTGCCGATTCTTTTGCTGCAGATTTAAATAGGAAAGGAATTGTTACATATACTCGACCTGTCTATGCATATTCTACTTTAGGCTACTTCACAGACACAATACTTTCTTCTTTCTTTTACTTTGATGACTTTGAATTAGCAGAACTGATTTTTCATGAATTATTTCACACTATCTTCTTCATCAAAGATGAAGTTGAGCTTAATGAGAACTTGGCCAACTACTTTGGAAAAGAAATGGCCTTAGAATATTTCAAAGATGATTTAAGATTGAAAGAGAGAGTAAAAGAAGAAAGTCAGTTAAATAAAGAAATGGCCAAGAATTTAGTTCAATTGGCCAGAAAGTTAGATAAGGACTTAAGAGCTCAAAATTTTAAAACAATAGAGGAAGCTAATCCTTTTGTTGAGAAATTTGTTAAAGAAGTTATTAAGCCTAAGCTGAAGTCTACTTGTAAGTCATTCCAAATTGCTGACGATAAGTGTTATTATCTCAAGAGAGAGTGGAACCAGGCTTCTTTGGCAGCATTTATGACTTATGAAAATAAAGTAGATGAATTATTAGTTCTACGAAACCGAATATCAGGTGACCTAAAAGACTTTTTTCATTATATTGAAAAAGAGTTCAATGAATTTGAAAGAGCAGATAAGGAGAAGAGTTTCTCTAAGTGGCTCTTCAATAAAAATAGGTCTTCAGATGAAAAAGCATATTCTCTTAATTGATCCCCTTGAAAAATTAGTTATTAAAAAAGATTCAACTCTGATGTTTGCCCTCACTCTAAAGAAACGAGGTCTGGATGTTGCATTAATTTTTGAAGAAGATTTCTATGTCGTAAATAATGAAATCCCTAAACTTAAGGTCTTTGATTTTGAAGGGGAGTTTGAAGATGACGGCTGCTACATTAAGAACTTCAAGATGACTGAGTCCCGATTTTGGGAAGCAGATGATAAGAGTTGTTTTCACATGAGATTAGATCCTCCTTTTGACGGTAGATACTTAAGATTTTTGTGGATGCAAAGATATTTTAAAACACTCGGTGTTGAGATTTTGAATGATCCTGATGGAATTTTACTATTCAATGAAAAACTCTACGCGTATGAGCATGAATCAAGCCTAGAAACATACGTAGGAAGCTCCCTAGATGGTTTTTCCATATACGTTAAAGGAATTATGGCAAAAGGCCATACAGAGCTTATTTTGAAGCCTCTAGACTTATATCAAGGAATTGGTGTTGAGAAGATTTCACTAGAAGGTGATTTTCTCTCTATTTTTAAAGAGAAGGTTAAAGATTATCAAGGTCCTGTTGTGGCTCAGCCTTTTGCCAAAGAAGTTCAAGATGGTGAGGTGAGAAGCTTCTATTTTAAAGGGCAAGAGTTAGGATCTATTCTAAAAGTTCCAAAGAAGGGAGAGTTCTTAGCGAATATTGCTCAAGGGGCAAGTTACACTCGTTATGACCTCACTGACTCGCAGAGAAAGTCTTGTGAAGATATTTGTAGAGAGCTAGCTGAACACGGAGTTCATTGGATTGCGTTTGATATTCTTGGAGAATCAATTTCAGAAGTAAATATTACTTGTCCAGGATTAGTGGTAGAGGTTTCTAAAGCCTATGGTAGAAACCTCTGTGAAGATATTATTGACTTGTTCTAGTATCTTCCTCCTGGAAGATCTTGAGTTCCGTCAGTTGAGACCTGCATTTTAAATCTTACGCAGTCTTGATCCCATACTCCACTATAAGGACAGTAACTTGAATTATTGCTTCCATCCCAAGTGCAGCTGAAGTCCCATTTGACATCGATAATGTCGATTACAAGTGGATCATTTGTATTTGATGGAATGTTGAATTCTTTTGTTAGCGACCATTCATTTACATACAAATCATTAAATAAGTGCATATAAACACAAGCTCCATTTTGTTTTCTTACACAAAGACTTACTTGAAGTTTTTGATATCCAACAGGAAGTTGAGAACACTTTGTTCCATTTGAGTCTGTAGTATTTTGATTTGGAGCTGAAAGCGCCATCAACCTAATGTTAAATCTAGAATCTGTTTTTAAGATCTGTTGGTTACTTGAACTCATATTTCGTTCTGATGACCAGAAAATTCCATTTGGAGGTGGATTTCGATTTGGATGATTTGTTCCGTGAACAATTACGCCTTCAGGACCTCCACTTACTGGAGGTAGGTCGTAGTAGCTTGGAAGATCTGAATCATCTACGTATCCATCATCGGAATCTCCATTACCTGCATTATTATTAGGCAAGAGTACTGTCGATTGAGTTGTTGAAGTATCTGAGCTCTTCTTATTTGTTTTAGTTTCCACACACGATGTAAGTGTGAGTGAAGCGATTAAAAGAATAATAAAATTTAAATTGTTCCATTTCATAATTGGCCCTTATATTTATTCCTTAGTTTTATCGACTCAAAGTTAATAAAACTTTAGCTTTTATGTTGAGTAGTTTCGTGGGATATTTAAGTGTATGAAATGATTATGGTCTTAGCTATTGCGCTCACTAGTGGGCGAGAGTAAAATATTAGTAATGAACGAACACTTAGAACAATTCTTTAAAACAAAATCTAATGAACTTTATCCTTTTGCATATAGCTTGCTACCAGATGATTTACAGGCTGGGCAGTTAGTTATAGATGCGATTGACCTAATCTTAATTGATAAGGATGTGGCAGAGAAGTTTCCAATTTACTATGTAAATGAAGAACGTCTCAGAAAGGATCAGTTACGTTTAACAACTATTCTCTATTCTCATGTCTATAGATTGGCAAAGAGAAGAGTTGGTCAACTAAGTGGAAGTTTTACGATTCCTCATGGCTTTGGGCCTTTTTATAGAACCTCATTGGAGAGTAGAGCGGTTGTCTTTGTTAGAGAAAAGCTTTCTTTTTCTTGGGAAAGAATTGGAGAAATCATTGGCGCTGATAGAATCGTGGCCATAGAAAAGTATCATATGGGAGTAAACTCTGTTTACGAATATCTAGGAAGACCAACAGATGTCAACTAATCACATGGACGTAGTAAGTAAAGAGGAATATGGATGTCCTCATTCGCATAAAGCATCATTGATTTTAGAAAATGGAGAGCTGGCTGGAGAGTTTCTTTCAAGACATTTTGAAAATTGTGATACTTGCAATAAGAAATTATTAAGACTGAAGAACGATCGAAAAGTCTTCTTAAAGCAAATACCTTTTGTTACTTCGACTGAGGAAGTAAAAGTGATTTTCTCTTCTGAGGCCGTTCTTGCTACAGAGAAAGTAAAAAGAAAAGTACATCTACTGAAGAGAAAGAGAATGAATGAAGTGAATAGACAAGCACTCATATTCTTTTCTGATTTCAAAGACGCTATTTTAAGTAAGCCTGTTGTTTTAAGCTTGTGTCTTGTGACAACGGTTTGGAGCTATCTGAAAATTTTTAATTAATATATAGTGAGTAGTAGATCGTAAAGTTTCCATCTTTTCCTAGAAGGTCTTTAGGAGGATTGGGGATTGACCTCATTTGATCTAATGTCGTTTCAAATAACTTATGGACAGAGTCACTCTCAGAAGACTTTAGGATCTTTACTGAAACGATGTTTCCTTCTCGGTCAAATTGAACTCTCGCATTTAGTCTATGTCTTTGAGAAGTGAGATCTTTTTTGAGAGCTGGGTTTGTCGTCAAATTTCCATAGTAAGTTTTTAAAAATGAATTTAAGTAAGTCTCATAGGTTCTCTTTTGAAAACTATAGAATATCTTCTCAACACTATTGAGTTCATCTTCAGGTATTCCTTCAGGTGGATCGAATTGAACGTTAAATCCTTTGTTGCTAAGAGCACTTGCAAAACTAGGGTTGGCCGCAAGATTTTTAAGTACGTCGCCTTGTAGCTGTTGCTGCTGTTTATGTAGTCTCTGCTTTAAAGGGGGTTTAGCTGTGAATGAAAAATTAGATTCAGATTTCTTATATTCAATAGAGCGGGTTGGGGAGACTCTCTTCGCTGCCTCCGTGCTAGATTTTTCAGCTACAGAACCTAGTTGACTTAGGCTAACTCCATTGGGACCACTTTTTTTTGAAGGGGAAGATTGCTTGGTAGGGTTCTTCGTTGGCATTGAGAAATCTTTTTTCTTTCCATTTTTTACCCCAACAGTTCTGAAAGATTTTATATTAATAACCTGCTTACCATCGAGTAGTGGATTAGAATTCTCCGGGATTCGTGGGTCTATTTTAAATACGAGCGAAGTCAATATCACAAGAAGGATATTGAGAAGAACTGAGAGTGCTAGTGAAGTTCCATAACTTTCGAATTGAAATTTTGACCGCGTATTCATCTTTATAATGTATACCAGATAACAAGTGTTTAGATAGGGTTTATTAAAATATCAAGGCATTTTTCACCACTCCTTGACTCGGCAATCTCAACTTGCAAAAATAGTAGTAGCAGCTTGTTTACTGCTACAGATTTTCAATAAGTTAAAGGATTTAATTTACTAATAGTCCTCAATTGTTTTTCCAAGGATAGGAAAATATGAAGTACGAAGTTCAAAATTGGTTGAAAAGTAAGAAGGCCATCATTGGAGTAGGAGCTACTGCACTACTTATTATGACTGGTGTTTTTCAGCATAAATTGAATGTTAAAATATCAGATATCTCCTCTTTAAAGAGTAATCTTTCAACTTGCTTTTCGAGATTAAATCAAAGTTACACAGCTAAAGTAATTGGAGACTCTACATCAATGTACTTAGAGTCTGGTTTTATGAAAACTACTGAAGAGTGTTTAGGTGAGGTTAGTGGTTTTGCTGAAGAAATCTTTGCTGCAAATGCTGTGAAGCTAGGGCAGACTCTTAATGCTCTTATTTCAGACATTCATTGGTTTCATGAGAGATTAGAAGAAAGCTCGAATTCATTTTCTGGAAAAGATATAGAAGTCATCCTTAGCAATCTTAGCGATAGATTTGAAAAGTTAGAAATGAAATACGATAATGTTGATGGAGAGCTTATGAGTAAAGAGAGTAGTATCTCTCTTTCAAAGAGTAATCTAACAATACTCTTAATAAGTCTATGCTTTATTGTACCTCTCTTACTTCTATGGGATTTTGCTCAAAGAAGAGGCCTTGAGCAGAGAAATTCAAATTCAGAAAAAGATGCTAGAGATAGAATTGAAAGTGGTGATGCTATTGTTCACTCTGAAGTTGCAACAATTATTAAAGATGCCCTCGAGCAAAATCAATTAGTTTATTGCTCTAAGCTATTTTCTCAATTCCATGCACTAAGCACTCTTAACCCTACTAAAGATTCCGTAGGGAAAATTCAAGCAATGGTTACAAATAGAAATGTAACAGAGGTTGAAATTGATAATATCTGGAACCAATCGGAAGCGATTGACTCTATCGTTAGAAGTGCAGAAGGCAATTCTATCTCTGAAGCCATAGAGGAAACTTATCAGGGTCCTGTAGTTGGTCTTGATCAAACCCTTACAAAGGTTGTTAATCACCTAAGTAATAAATTGCTGGCAGAAGGTGTAATCATTGATTTAAACATTGCTGAAAATCTTGGTGTTCAAGGGGAAGATGAAGCTGTTGAGCAAGTTGTTTATAATATTATAATGAATGCAGTTAAGAATTGTCAGGTGGGAGGTACCACAGGGCGAATTTCAGTAGATGCTAAAAGAATTGGATCAAATGTTTGCGTAAATCTTGTAGATACAGGAGAGGGATTTTCAAAAGATTTCTTATCCGCAGTTAATGGATTAGGTGATATTGATCAACATATGCCTCTATCTCTTCAAATCTCTAAAGAGCTTATTGAAGACTCCCTAGGTTCAATTTCTTTTGAAAATCTCTACCGAGACGGAAAAATTTCAGGTGGAAAAGTTCAAGTTGTGATGAAATCTGCTGAACTTAATAGTAAAAGAGTGGCGAGTGTTCAAGCGGGAACTAAGAGGGATATCTTAGAGGCCATTAAGCAACAATCATTCTAGAAGAATCTCTTCTTGTAAGTCTTGTACTTTCTCTTAGGAAGTACGGACTTGCTAAGTTCAATAAAATTTTCTTGTGTAATATCCCTTGAGCAAAGAATATTTAAAATATCTTGATATTTTTTTGAGTTCTTTTCAAAATGAAAATCAAAAATTAAATCTCCAAACATATAACCAATAATCTTTGCCATTTTATAAGTCTTATCGAGAGGCATTCCTTTGAGAGTATAGTTTATGTCTATATCTCTTTGGTCGTGCTCTATAAGTTCTAAACACTTCTTTAAATAGATACTATCGCTATTCTCCTTCATTTTTGATTTTTCAAATATATCAGCGTAGAGGTCACACTTTCGGTATGGATTAATCACCTTAGAGCAAAAGTAGGCAAAGCAGAATTGATAAACGAGGAAAGTGAATTTCTTTTCTTGAGAACTACTAGAGAGAATCTTTACTGTCTGTAATTTATCTAGACTTCTCTTTAAGTGCCAAATATGTACTCCACCTAAATAGGAGAGCCTATTAATAGAGTAGTTTGAGCAGTAGTAGTCATTGGTATTAGGTACTTTAAAGCTTCGACCTTTTACAACCAAACCCTTGAAATATTTAGAAACAGATGAAGACTTGATAGATTCGGCCTTTTTTAAAATAAAGCTCATCTTTTGGTGGTCGTGGAGATTAAAGTCTTCTAGGGAAGATTTTGGAATTTTAAAGTTTAATGCTGTAGTCATTTTCTCTGTTAGAAATAAGAAGGTGTCATTAGCATTTTCTGTAAAGCTCTTTAGTCCAGACTCCATCATATATTGATGTATATCAAATTCAGGATCTTCGAGTAGGTTTTCATACCAGTAAATCATACTTTCGTATTTAACCCAAGGTGCTGAAGACTGTATGGAGAATTCATTTTCATCAAACTCAATCACTTGAGTTTTCTTTCGCCCCATTTCTGTTTCTTCAAGTTTCCAGTAAACCTTATCGAGATTTTGATGCACAATTGTTTGAGTAAATTTAGGGCCTATTTTCTTTAGAACCTGCCTAGGGAGTTTACTTGGAGTAATGTGATATTCTCCAAAGAGTACAAGTAATTTATCCTTTGGATTATTTTTTATATACTCGTTTAAAATTTCAGCGGCCCTCTTATCTCTTTTGGAAAGGGTACCATTGGAGTTTAGAGCTAAGATTTTATAGCCATTTTTTCTGGCAAGATCAAAGAAGACTTTATATTGATTCCAAGGAAATCTCCACGATTCGTAGTAATGAATATTCTCAAGAAATTCAATTTCTGTAATATTATTTTCTAAGTAGTTATCTATATGAACTTGATTTTCAAAGTGAACAAATTCTACACCTAAGGTAAGAGGATTCTTTGAGCTTGTTAAAGGTCTCATTATTCTTTGAAAGTTTCTTGAACTTTGATCAAAGGAGTGAAAATCTCCAAGATAGATAACTTTAGACTTCTTTAGTGATTTAACAAGAGCTTGAAAACTTGAAATAAGAAAATCTCTATTAGAGTATCTATTTTGACTTCTCTGATAAGAGATTAACTCTTCTGACAAATTCCCTTCAAGTGCATGGGCCTTTGTCTTCATATATTGGTAAATATTTTTTCGTATCTTCTTTATGTCCGTTTTCATTTCGCACTCAATTGTTAATTCTATTATAGTCGAAAACGAATTCTTGGGAAGTAATTAAGAATTGATATTTGTAGTAAGGATTGAAAGTATTCTCTTAGAGCATCTCTCTTGGAGGTCAATGAGTGCATCTTTTAAACTTGAATGATTTGAAAGAATCATATCAATATTAGTAGCTGATGGAACTTTCATATTCTGAAGTATAGAAGAGATTTCCATTCCTAGAGCAGAGGATAGGATGAATTTTATAAATTGGGCGAGATTACTCGAAGTATAGAGTTGAATAATAATACTTTCCCCTGAGAGTAGCTCAACGTAGTGATTCTCTCCCTCTGTTCCAATTTCAACTTGAGTTAGTGGAAGATGGATGTGAGCAGGGTTTTTTAGAGGCATTCTTACAAATATATCGGCGCTCTTAGGGTAAATACTCTGAGAGGATGTACTTACTAATTGCTCAACAATTACAGGATTCTTAAAAATTTCTGTAGGGGTATGATCGAGCTTTTCTAATGCTCTAGTAAGTGAAAGCTTGAAATGAGAAATCATTCCTAGAGTGTGCCAAGGATACTTTTGTTCAGTAGTATTTAAGAAGTTTACTGACTGATCAAATGCTCCAGTTAACTCTATTGGGTGAGAGTTTAAAATTTCACTTGAGCTATTATTGAATACCTTAAAAGCATCCAAGATATGAGTCGGTATATGATTATTTTCAAGGAAGAACTTAGGCACTAAGAGAGATCTTAACTTTGACTTAATCTTAGTGTCACCACCATTTAAAAATAATTGAATAATTTGTCTTCCAAGTTGAGTATTAAAATACTCTCTAAAAACATTTAAATTAATATCATTTCTCTTTGGAATAAGGCCGAAGTATTGAAAATAGGCCATTCCGTATTCTTCTAATTTTGCTTGGTAGACATCTGCGCTAGTTAGTTCAAGAGTGATATCTTTAGGATTAGTGTAGTTCACAATGAGAAGAAGAGGGAAGCGCTCTTCTTTTCTTATCGTAATACCCAGTAAGTCTGAAGTAAGATTTCCTTTCTTAGATTGAGCTTGTTCAGATGCAAAACTTTCAATTTGAAAAAATGAATCAAGAGGAACACATGACTTTGTTAAATTCTTAAAGAAGCTAGGGTGTGTAATACTCGAAGAGTCTTTACTCGTAGAACTTAAGAGTAGTCCATCAAGAATAGCGTCTTGGTGAAAGTCAAAAGATAGATTAGCGCAAGGCTCTGCTTGATAGACAGGTGTTGCAGCACATGACTTTGTGTCCATAAAATTTTGAAACTCGTCTACAAAAGTTTCAAATTTATTAAATATTTCTAAATTCCCACTCCAGTTAAAGCTTAAACATGCTTCTTTTTCTGAACTTGCAATTGGAGTTAGAAAAGCTGGTTGTGTAAATTGTTTTCTCTTTTTGAAGACATAGAGAAAGCTCGCTATCTCACCACGACCATTTAGTTGATCTAGGTTAAACATAGCTTCAATTCTTACATCTTTTAAAAACTGTTCCACTTTATCGTTATGAGATGGAACAAAGAATTTTTGATTCGTAAAGACGAATAAGTATCCATCTCTATTTAGATCTTTTAACTCATTTGAAACTTTTCCCATTAAGAAGTGATGAGGGTTCTTCTTCGGTAAGTCTGTCAGGTTTAAAACAACTCTGTCATAAGTTGTGCGAGTTGTTTTTATGTCTGAACTTCCAAAAATTGACATCTGTCCGGCATCATTTGAATTAGACTTTGTGAATTTATCATTCATGATCTTGCAGATAAGACCAAGAAGATCGTGTCCTTGATAAGTTGCAAGATCAACTAAGAATGTTAGAAATTGTATTTCTTGGCAAATCTGAGTGAACTTGCCTTGAAAAAATTCATCGCCTTTAAACTCTGGGCAGATGACTTCACTCCAGTTTTGAATGACGTTATTTTCTTGGGCCATCCAATGGGAAAGACTCAGAGAAGAGAGATTATTTCCTGCAAACTTTGTTGTTAGGGCGCTAACTCTCTCGCTGGATTTTCCGTTAAGTAAACCATAGAGTGGGTAGGCCTTCTCTGATTTTGAATTCTCTAACCACTTTGGAAAATGAATAAGTAGCTTATTAATTAGAAGTCCAAATGACTTATGGGAGTATGAGTGAGAATACTCTAATTTACTTAGATCATAGGTCGCGAGCTTAATCATTTCGGTTGTTGAAATAAGAGTTAAGCATTCTTTAATTTCTCTAATACTTTCAGAAACAAAGTGTGATGGTCTGTACCAGCTGAATTGGTGAATTTTAAAAGATTCACACTTTAGCTCAGAGCTAGAGCCAGTTTTAAATATTCTACTTAGAATAGAGTTCGGGTTGTGTAGATCAATTTTGTCAAAGCTGATTTCCATTCTCTTTGCAAGTACGAGAAGAAATCTAGCCTTATAAAGATAAACAATAACTGATCGAAAGCAGTAGAGGTCAATGAACTCGGTTACAACTTCATCAAATTCTTTAGCGCTAGAGATATAGTTCGAGAATTTAATTGGGCTATCAATTGGGTAGCCTTCAATTTTTCTAGCCTCTAAGAAGATTGAGAATTCATTATAGATGATTTTGTGCTGAGAAATATTTCTATTTATAATTTCTTTGAATTGAGACTTCGCGTCTGAGATCAAATGCTTGTGCGCCTTTTTTACAACGAAACCTGGCTTGGAAAATAGGCCTTCTCCGCTCCAACCTGGAACGAGAAAGTTTTGAGGTTTAAAGACGTAGTTCTTCGCGCTAGCTTCCATTGGAAGCTCAAGATCAAGGCTGCCTTGAAGAGTATTTTCTAAATCTTCAGGGCGCAGGCCATTTCTAGAAGGTGTTGAGTTTAGCCAAGATTGGGCCTTGAAGTACTTAGTACTCAATTCTCTTCACCGAATATATATCTTTTCGCGTAGTGCATTTTGTAATAGTTCTCAGTTATTAATTGTGGGTAGGACTTTCTACAATAATGGGCCTAAAAAGTCATTCACAATCAATTTTTATCTTTGTGAGTAATAGTGGATTACTATTGTAAGGTATTGAAATAAATAAAGTTTTCTGAAATGTTAAAGTTTCTTACATCTGAGGTCGATGAGTCTATGTAAATTATTGTTACGCGCAGTATTGCTAGAAATTGTAGGAGAAATAGCATGGAAGACACGAAACTTGACGAAGCAATGGAAGAGATCGCAGAGCAGAGTTTTAACGACTCAGAACTCAAAGATATAATGAGTGAAATTGAGAGTCTCGAGAAAGAATTCGTCGAAGAGGGTGAACGTACTCCAGAAGAACTAGCGGTTGTAAGTTCTGAGAAAACTAACCTACAAAATGAAATTGATAATGAAGTCGCCTCAATGGCTTCGGAGATGGCAACAGAGGCAACAAGTCCTGAAGCCTCTTTAGAAGAATTTGAAGACTCTGAAGATGATATGATGGCCGATGAGTTAATCAATGAAATGGAAGATGATGTTGTAGCTGAAATTGCTGACAACGTTGTTACTTTGCCTACAAGCGAAAGAAAAGTTTCAACAGCAGACGGTGCAGCAATGGACTTTTCCGCAGAGGGAACAATGAACTTCAATTTAAACTTCAAAATAGGAACTGAAGCTGCAACTTTGAAAGTTGATGGTGAGCAGGGACTATGCGTTGAGATGGGTGGAGTTCTAATTGAAATTACTAGTGAGCACGGTTGCACTGTGACAATGGATGGGGGAGTGAACTTCAATATTCCTTTGACCACTTCTGGAAATGCCGCTAAAAAGAAAGCTGCATAATCATAAAACGGTTTAATAAATGTCTATAAAAATATTAGGGGGTTTGGCCAAAGGTCAGGCCCTTTTAGTTCCTAAGGGTGATTTAATTCGTCCAACCTCAGTAATGCTTCGAAGAAAGATATTTGATGCCAGGCAAGATATGTCTGGCTATAGATTTTATGACTTGTGCGCAGGAACGGGTGCAATGGGTCTCGAAGCTCTTTCAAGAGGAGCTGAGTCAGTAACATTAATTGAACCAAACTCAAAGGTTTTTGCACTTACTAAGAAGAATGTAGAATCCATTAGCAAAGCCTCAGGTGAATTGGGGGAAGTGGAGTTAATAAAATCAAACGCTGTAAAGTGGCTTGAGAGCTTTTTGCACACTTATGAAACGATGAACGATGAAGCAAAGGAGTCGGTGATTCTCTTTCTAGATCCTCCTTACTTGCTGCATGATATTTATCACAAATGTATCGATCTTATTTCAAAAGTCGACTTTCAAGGGGAGCTTTGGATTGAGTCTGATGAACAAAAAGGTGTTAAGAAAAAATATTTGGAAAATCTCTTTCTCGATATGAAAAGTTACTCACAAGGAACGAGCTTTATTCTCATCGTTCGCTAGGCAATTTTGTAATCCTAAGTTAAAATACCCAAGTAAGAATTAATTCTATGGAGCTCTAAATGGTAAAGAAAGCTGTTTATGCAGGAACTTTTGATCCTTTTACAAATGGTCATGATGATATTTTAAAAAGAGCATTAAACTTATTTGATGAGATTACAGTTTTAATAGCAGTCTCTCCGAGTAAGGTTCCACTTTTCTCCGTAGAGCAAAGAACTGAGATGTTGGAAGAACATTTTAAAGATGAAAGTAGAGTAAAAGTAGATTCTTGGGATGGGCTACTCGTTGATTATGCTAAGAAGAAAAGTATAGATACAATTATCCGTGGTTTAAGACCGACTGGAGACTTTGAAGTTGAATTTCAAATGGCCTCTATGAATAATAAACTTTATCCTGAAATTGAAACAGTCTTTCTTATGACGGAAGGACAGAATTACTATATCTCTTCATCACTTGTAAAAGAAGTTTATAAGCACGATGGTGATGTAAGTGAATTCGTTCCAAATGTAATTAATAGTTGGCTAAAAAAAGCCTGAGGTATAAATGAAAATAAGTAAGAGAGTTAGTGGTATTTCTGAAAGTATAACTTTAAAGTTAAACTCACTTGCACTAAGTATGGAAAGTGAAGGAAAGAAAGTTTGGAACTTAACAGCAGGACAACTACCATTTAGACCCGCTGTAGAATTTACTGAAAGTCTTAGAAATGAACTTGTTTTTTTGAATAGCTTTCAATACTCGCCAGTATCAGGCTTAAAAGATCTTCGAGAAAAGGCACTAACTTATTTTAATGAGTCAAGATCGGTTGATGTTAATTCCACACATGATGTTATTGTATCCAATGGTGGAAAGCATTCTCTTTCAAATATCTTTGCAACAATTATTGACCCAGGAGACGAAGTTGTTGTCCTCGCTCCTTATTGGCTCTCATATCCAGAAATTATAAATCTCTATGAGGGAAAACCTGTTATTGTCGGCGCTAGTATTTATGATGACTTTCAACCAAATATTGAAGACATTAGAAGTGTACTGAATAAGAAAACAAAAGCGATTGTAATCAACAGTCCCAATAATCCTTCGGGTGTTCACTATAGTGAAGAGTGGATGAAGTCTTTTGCGAGTTTAATGCTCGAGTTTCCTGATGTTATAATTATTAGTGATGAAATTTATTTTGAATTAAGTTACTTTGATCCAAAGCCTACTTACTTTTATCAATACGATAAATCTCTTCTTGAGAGAACTATTATTGTTGATGGTGTTTCAAAGAATATGGCGCTAACAGGACTTCGAATTGGTTTTTGTATTGGCCCTAAAGATGTTGTTTCTGCAATGTCTAGACTTCAGGGGCAAACAGCTTCGGGAGCGAATAGCTTAACTCAAAAAGCACTTGTTGGTTTTAACTTTAATTTAATACCAACTTACTTGGATCCAATTAAGTCTCACTTGCGTGAAAATGCAAGAGTGGTACAGGACAAGCTGCGTGAAAATCAACTTTCTCAGTGCTGGTATCAAACGAAATCAGCTTTCTATTTCTTAATAGATTTTTCTAATACTCCAATTATTGAGGAATTCAGAAAGGACTCTGAAGATATGGCGGACTATTCTAGTCAAATATGCGAAAAGCTTTTGACTGAAACAGGCGTAGCTATTGTTCCAGGGGAAGCTTTTGGAGCCCCTAATACTGCTAGGTTATCTCTAGTTAGTACAAAGGAGCTCTTTTCTGAAGCATTTGATAAAATTATCAAATTTGTAAAACTAAATTAATTAGAGTTTTTTTCTCTCTACCGTCTATTACCTTCTTTAGGAGATAATAGATCGGTATCGGGCAAATTTGTCCGAGAGGAAAGCTCATGTATAAATCATTTTTAATTTTATCTCTATTGCTGTTGCTACTTTCTTGTGGAAAGAGTGAAGAGAAAGTAGATAATGCAGTTCTTCGGGCGAATCTTGCGCTTACTAGAGGCGACTGCGACAGTGCAATTACTATTCTAGAGAGCGAAGGTTCTCAGCCAAATAATCCAACCTTTATTAAAACGCTAGCTTCTGCATATGCATGTAAGTCTGGTTATAAGACTACAACTCTCTTTGGAACTGATCTGGAAAAAGTTTCTGATCCTGATTTACTTCTTAGAGCGATGAGTACTTTTACAACTAGTGAAATTGATGGACTCGATAATGCTTCATACACTTATTCAAAGCTTGCTTTAGATACACTTCTATACGCAGGCGGAACTTCATTAACAACAAATCCGACATCGGACATGAGAAGCGCTCTCTTTGGTAGTAAGGGAATGGAGTTGAATTCTTTTGCTTTCTACTTATCACTAACTCAGCTTGGAAAATTTTCTTTCTACTTTGGTAATGCTTCTTTTGTTACGGGCATAAAAGGAGCAGGTAACGATACTAGTACTAATCCTTGCTACCTTGATTACAACGCTAACGTAAATGCTTTCTTAGATGTTCTTGGCACAACTGGTGTTTGTGTTAACGGTTCTGATGAGGGTCACCCTGAGTTAGTTGATGGCGTTGATTTAGTAAATATTGAAAATGCTTGTACTGGTATTACTCTCTTTAATAATTTCGTAGATACTCTGGATAGCTTTATCGATACGTTCACAGGTGATGACTTTTCCGAATTTGCAAATATTTCTACGGCAGTAGAGTTAGCAAAACTTGGTATTACTGCTGTTAAACCAACCTTTGATACACGAATTTTTGATACGACATCACAAGCAAGATGTGAGTCTCTCTTTGATGGAAACGATGAAGACATAATGTATTTTTACGCAGCAGTTTTTGAAACACTACATAGGTAGAAAATTTGAAAAGAATTTTACTTCTATTTATATTTCTCTCTTCTCTTCCTATTTTTGGACAAGAGGTGATTCACTTAGGACGTAGCTCTAAAGCTCTTCTTCTAGGGGATGCTTATACTGCGAGAGCGGATGATGAGTTTACTCTCTTCTATAACCCTGCTGCTCTTGGAAGAAATACAGGCGTAGAAATATCGCCACTAAATCCTCAAATAGGTGTGACTAACGCTCTAGATGAAGTGGATCGTTTTAAAGATTTTCCAAAGAGCGATGCAGCCGCAATAGCCGATCGTTTATTAGGCTTTCCTGTCTATATTCAAGCAGGAGCTTTTCCTGGACTTAAAATGGCAACATTTGGGTTCAACCTCTTTGCTCAGACGAGAACGAGTCTTCTTCTGCAAAATGCAATCCATCCCTTATTGGATATAGACTATAGAGTTGATAGAGGTTTTGTTGCTGGCTTTGCCTTTAATTTTGGTAAAGGTAAAAAGGCCAAAACAGGAATGAGAAGTTCTATTGGAATTTCTCTAAAACATACACAAAGAGAAGGACTCTCTGGGGTTTACGACCTCTTTGGAACAGAGCTTCTTAGTAAGATTGAAAGTAATGTTGAAAGCGTTGATGATATTAGAAATGCTCTAGGTTGGTCAAAAGGGAAGGCGTGGGGAGTTGATATAGGTTTTGAACAAGTTTGGAAGTCTAGCTTTAGTGAACTTTCATGGGGGGCAAGTATTCTCGATGTTGGCGGAACAAAGTTTCGAAAAGTTTCAGGTGACGTTGATATTCCTGAACAAGAAATGTTTGTGAATACTGGGGTAAACTGGAAGCAGAATTTTGGAATAGTGGCTTACTCACTCTCAGCAGATCTTCACCCGTTAAATGTTTACATGCCTTTTGCAAGAAAACTTCACCTTGGATTAGAGTTAGATCTTCCCTTTGTATCTTTACTTGGAGGGTACTCTGAGGGTTATGTAAGTTATGGTCTAGAGGTAAGGCTTTGGCCATTTAAACTTATCGCAGGGTTCTATAGCAATGAGTTAGGGGTAGAATATAAGGAATCCGAAGGAAAAAGAGCTGTTTTTCAGCTAAATCTCTTCGATATTGACATAGATATCTAATTTATTTTGCATCTTCTTAGTCTTTTATCTACAATTAAAGGGAATGGAAATAATCAAGGATGAGACTATTTCATTTTCCTATCTTAAAAATCATTTATTACATACACATTCTTATATAACTAAGAGGCTTTTTGGCACTCTTTGTGGAGGTTTCTTTTGAAAAAGACTTTTGTCCTAGATACTAACGTTATTCTCTTTGACCCAACTGCAATTTTTCAATTTGGGGATAATAATGTCTTTATTCCACTTGTTGTAGTTGAAGAAGTGGATAGGTTTAAGAAAGATCAAAATGAGAACGGGAGAAATGCGAGACATTTTTCAAGATTAGTTGATGATCTTCGAAAGCAAGGTTCACTTTCAAAAGGTGTCGCTCTGGAGCACGGTGGACAATTAATTATCTCTGTAGATAAGAGAGTTAAAAGCAAGTACGACGAAGTTATTGATTTAAAAATTAATGATAACTTAATTCTCTCATCAGCTCTTGCTTTAAAAGAAGAGGGTGAGGATTCAATTCTTATCACTAAAGATATTAACTTAAGACTTAAGGCCGATATTTTAGGCGTTGACGCCGAAGACTATGGAAAGAAGAATATCTCTCTTGATGAGATTTATCACGGTCATAGAACTCTAGAAGTTGAAGGAAGTGAGCTCGCTGATTTTGAAAAAAATCGTCACCTTGCTTTTGAAGATGCTGAGGAAATGGATATTTATCCTAATGAATACTTAATTCTTCAAGAAAAAGGAAATGATAGAAAAAGGGCCCTTGGAAGATATTCACTTTCTAAGAAGGGAATCGTTCCTCTTATTCCAATGAGAGAAGGGATATGGGGAATTTACCCAAAGAATATGGAACAGCAATTTGCTCTTGATGCTCTTCTCAATGATGATGTGAAGCTTGTTACATTAGTCGGGAAAGCGGGAACAGGTAAGACTCTACTCGCAATTGCTGCAGGTCTTGAAATGACTATTAATCAAGAGAAATATTCAAGACTATTAGTTTCTCGTCCTGTTCAACCTATGGGGAAAGATTTAGGTTTCCTACCAGGGGATGTGAATGAAAAACTTGCTCCGTGGATGCAACCAATTTTTGATAATATGGATTTTCTCTTTAATCAACATAAAGGTGGAAACTCTTCATATGATGATTTAATAGAACACGGACTTTTACATGTAGAGCCCCTTACTTACATTAGAGGACGTTCAATTCCTGGTCAGTACTTAATTGTTGATGAGGCCCAGAACTTATCTCCTCATGAAGTAAAAACTATTATTACAAGAGCGGGTGAAGGAACGAAGATTATCTTAACAGGTGATCCACAGCAGATTGATAGTCCTTACTTAGATGAAATTAATAATGGTCTTTCTTATTGTGTAGAGAGACTTAAAGCTGAAGATATTGTTGCTCATACTTCACTTAAAGTTGGTGAGAGATCAGCACTTTCAGAGGTTGCTAGTAAGCTTCTGTAAGTTATGGCCGACGCAAAATTTAAGAGAAAACATTTAAGATCTCCTTTAAAAACAATCGCTCTCTTTCAGAGCGATTGTTATGTTTTTAGAGCGCAGTCCTTGAATATCTCAGAAGGGGGAGTACTACTTGAAAACCTTCCTTCTGTTCCTGAAATCAATGCCATTCCGCTGATGCTTTGCTTACCACAATTTCCTGAATTTCATTCTGTAAGTCCAGCAAGGCTTAAGAGTCTTGAAATTGAAGAATTTGATTCGAATATTATTAGAGTCAAAGCTAGAACCGTTAGGCAATTTGAAGGTATGAGTGAAGTTGATCAAATCTTTGTAACAAGAATCGGCTGTGAATTTGTTTTGGCCAGCGATTCAGCTAAACAATCTATTAAAAATTACGTTTCAACTTTCGCTAAGAATACAATCTTTCTTCTAAATTTATTTGAGTCCCATGCAAATGATGAGGAGAGAATTTCACTTATTCGTCATATTGCAAAACTTCTCGGCTATGATGAGTCTCAAAAGCTTTCAATTCTTAGACAGAAAGTTCTCCATGATTATCAATCACTAGAATCTCTTTAATTATTCCATTCGTAATTATTTTTTTCTTCATTAATTTTTTATTAATTTTTTATTTTGATTGCTTTCTTTCTTTAATTTTTCTTAAAGAAGTAATAGACTTATACAATTGAAAATTAAAAACTTTTTTAAATTCTATAGCAAGGAAGGATGAATGAAAAAAGTATTAGGACTTGCTGCGCTAGTAGCAATCTCAACAACTGCGCAAGCAGAAATGGCAATGCCAACTATTTACGGAAAACTAACGAAGAATTACATGTATGTAAATCAAGAAGATTTCGCCAATAGAAAATCTATGACTGGTGTTATCGATACTGATAACTCTGAATCAAGACTTGGAGCGAAAGGTTCTTACGAGATCAATTCTTCTCTAACTGCTAACTATGCTCTAGAGCTTGGTTTGAATTCTTCTGCTGCTGACTCTGGGGCTAGTTCTTCAGGACGTCTTAGAATTAGACTTGCTAAAATTGATTTAGTATCTAACTACGGTACTTTAACAATGGGTCAAGATTATACAGCTGATGCACTTGCTGTATTAAAAGTTGATACTTTTACAGGCACGGTAGCTTCTGGTGTTGGTATTGATTACGCTACATTTGTTGAAGGTCAAGATAGTGGAATTGGTTTCATGTATAGATCAAGAAAAGATGTAATTAAGTATGCAACTCCAGTATTCTCTGGTGTTCAGTATACAGTTTCTGTTGATAAGAACGATAATAGATCAAATACTGCGACTTCTGCTGGTGGACAACCAACTTATACAACTCACTTACTATCATTTGATAAGAAAATGGATGCAATGAGCTTAAGACTTCAAACTTCTTATACTCATTGGGCAATGTCTTCTAACTCTGATAACTCTAATCTTCACTTTGGTACAGTTCTTGGTTTTGGAGATCTTACTTTCAAGGCTGGTTGGTCTAAGCAAGAAGTTAAGCCTTTCACAGGTGCTTCAACAGAAACTACTAGAATGACTGCTGGTCTTACTTATGCTATGGCAGCGCATACTGCAAAAGTAGCTTACTATAAATTAGAAGAAGAAGTGGGAGCAGCTACTGAAGAAAGTTCTCAAATTTCTGCAGGTTATGATTATGCATTCAATAAGAATGTATCTATGAATACAATTGTTTCTTTATTAGACAATAAAGATTCAACTAGTACTGCAACTAATAATGATGCAACTGTGTTATCTGTTGGTGCTGTAGTTAAATTCTAATTTGAAATTTTAAAGATTTTAAATACTAAGGCCACTCTTATGAGTGGCCTTTTTTATGTATATCGAAAAAGAGGGTTTAATAGTATCTCTACTATTAGAAGAAGCTTTTGAGCTTTGATAATTTCTTTTCAGCAGACTCAGTAATTGAGATTATTCCAGCGCTCAATCCGTCAGCTTTTAATCTATTTGAAAATTCTTTTAAAATAGTTTTAGATTTTAAGGTAACTTCTTTATTGATTGAACCTGAGTTCAATTCATTTCTAGCAGACTCAGCTTCATTCATGAGATCATGGAAACTTAATGCCTTTAGATAGTTTAGAAATGAAGTTTCTTCTCTTAGCTCAAGAGCGGCTTCTTTCCAGTTTTTTAAAGATATAATTTTTGAGTTATCTGCTGTCATTCAATTCTCATTTTTAGTGTTTTCTAGTTTCACAATTTTTGTGAACTCTTTATGACAGATTGAATCTGTAAAAACAATGAGAACGCAGAGCGATTATATAATTTACACAACTTTTGTGAAAAGCTAGTAATTATAGAGTGTTAAGGTCTTTCCTGCTCTTTTTCTTCCTAATAAAGAAGACTATTCCAGCAATTATAGCAAAAGAAAATATGATTATATTTCCCTTTTTAACATACTCAATCACTGTCTCTCCAAAGTTGTAATAGAGGATGAAGAAGGAGACACATGAGACAGTACAGGCGATGAGATCACTTATCGCAAACTTCCAGGCATTCATCTTCCCAAGACCAGCAGTTAAAAAGAGTGCGTTTCGAACACCAAAGGGAATGAATCTTCCAATAAGGAGAGTCATGATTCCATATTTATTGTAGAAGTTATTCACTTTTTCAATTTTTTCTGGGGAGGCAATAGAAGATAGAAATTTTGATTTGAAAATCTTATTTCCAAGATATCTTCCCATAAAAGCGTAGCAGATAAGATCACTGATATAAGCGCCTAGGAAAACACCTGCAAATAATTGATAAGTGTATTCTGGATTTTTTACTGCTATTAGTGCGGTAATGAAGAGCATGGCATCTTCTGAGACTGGAATATTGAAACCTGCGAGAAAGAGCAGTCCAAAAATTAGGTAAGGTGCAATTGCTACGTTAGCTTGGATATATTCAAGTATCATTTCCATTTATCTTCGGGCCCTTGAAAAAAGAAAGGCCACAAGATTGTGGCCTTCATTTATAAACTTTTTAAAATTTATTAAAAAATTATAGCTTTGTGAAGTACTCTTGTGAACCAGTTGGATCTGGCTTCATTGTGTCAGCACCTTTGTTCCAACCAGCAGGACAAACTTCTCCGTGCTGAGCTGTGTATTGGTAACCTTCAACAAGACGAGCAACTTCCTCAACATTTCTACCAACAGATAGATTGTTGATTGAACATTGTTGAACAATGTTGTTGTCATCAATAATAAAAGTTCCACGGAATGCCACAGCATTGTCCATAAGAACTCCGTAGCTTCTAGCTACGTCTTTAGTTAAGTCAGAAAGAAGTGGGTAGTTGATTTCCCCAAGTCCACCTTTATTTCTTGGCTGTTGAGTCCAAGCGAGGTGAGAGAATTCAGAATCAACTGAACAACCGATAACTTCACAGTTTAGGCTCTTAAACATTTCAATTTTATCAGAGAATGCAGTGATTTCTGTTGGGCAAACAAATGTAAAATCTAATGGGTAAAAGAAAAGTACTTTCCACTTACCTTTGAAGTCTGAAAGTGCAATTTCTTTGATCTGACCATTTACAACGGCTTGACCTTTGAATTCTGGTGCTTCTTTACCAACTAGTGATGTTGGATAAACAGTTTCTGTAG
The DNA here is from genome assembly GCF_002753895.1 of Halobacteriovorax sp. JY17. Taxonomy (NCBI): domain Bacteria; kingdom Pseudomonadati; phylum Bdellovibrionota; class Bacteriovoracia; order Bacteriovoracales; family Halobacteriovoraceae; genus Halobacteriovorax; species Halobacteriovorax sp. JY17. The sequence continues at coordinate 1,624,143 of NZ_NJER01000001.1, forward strand.
TCATGAAAGTCTCCTTTATGCTTTTCGATTAAAAATAATTTTTTAAGACTTTAAGGCCAAATATGGGCAATTACAAGACTAGGTAGGTTAAACCGTCTAACTAGTGCAGCGTGTATTTATCAGTCTGTATAAGGCTTTTTTGATGATAATCGTTTTGTTCAAGTAAAGTATTGAAATAACTCAAGAAGTTAAAGGTTTTCTATTGTGCCATTAATCTCGAAAGTTTAGTCTTTTGATTAAAGTATTTTAAGAAGTAGTACGACAAGTACTAAAGAATACGATCATTTACTTAATAAAACAGAGGGTAGAAAACCATGAGTAATCCCAAAATGCACATTCCAAATCCAATTGTTATCGAACAAACGGCGCGTGGGGAAAGACAGTACGATATTTATTCAAGACTATTATTAGATAGGATTGTTTTCCTTGGAACACAGGTAAATGATACTGTTGCTAATTTAATAATGGCGCAAATGCTTTTTCTAGAAACAGATGATCCAGATGCTCCAATTCATTTCTATATAAATAGTCCAGGCGGATCTGTTTATGCAGGACTCGGTATCTACGATGTTATGCAATATATTTCTTGTCCAGTTCACACGTACTGTGTGGGTTTAGCTGCTTCAATGGGATCACTTCTATTGACTGCAGGTGCTGAAGGGCAGAGATATTCAATGCCACATTCTAGAATTATGATTCACCAACCTCTTGGTGGAGCGCAGGGACAGTGTTCAGATATTCAGATTCAAGCGAAAGAGATACAAGATTTAAAAGATCAACTTAATGGCATTTATATTAATCACTCTTCTAAAGAGATGACTATGGATAAGATTGTTGCTGCAACAGATAGAGATAATTACCTATCTCCATCAGAAGCGATTGAGCTTGGTATTATTGATCACATAATTGAAAAAAAGAAATAGATAAAGGACCAGCGTAATGACTAAGAAAAATGGTAGCTACAATAGTACTCTTGAATGTAACTTTTGTGGAAAGTCTCAAAAAGAAGTTAAGAAACTAATCGCAGGTCCTGGTACCTATATTTGTGATGAGTGTATTGAACTTTGTAATGATATTATTTATGAAGACTCTGTTAAGTCTACAAGTAAAGCATCATTAGACAATGTTCCTAAGCCTCACGAGATTAAGCTTCATCTTGATAACTATGTTATTGGACAAGATAGAGCGAAGAAGATTATCTCTGTTGCTGTTCATAATCACTATAAGAGAGTTTCTCATGGTAGTGCAACGAAAGGTCGTAAAGACGAAGTTGAGCTGTCAAAATCAAATATTCTCTTAGCGGGACCAACAGGTTCTGGAAAGACTTTAATTGCTCAGTCTCTAGCGAAGTATTTAAATGTTCCATTTGCAATTGCAGATGCGACATCTTTGACTGAAGCTGGTTATGTTGGTGAGGATGTTGAGAATATTATTTTAAATCTTCTTCAATCTTGCGATTACGATGTTGAGAGAGCTCAACGTGGAATTGTCTATATTGACGAGATCGATAAGATCGCGCGAAAGAGTGAGAACCCTTCAATTACTAGAGACGTTTCTGGTGAAGGTGTTCAGCAAGCACTACTAAAACTCGTTGAAGGAACAGTTGCTTCCGTCCCTCCAAAAGGGGGAAGAAAGCACCCACAACAAGAATTTATTCAGGTAGATACGAAGAATATTCTCTTTATCGTTGCAGGAGCTTTTGTTGGTCTTGATAAAATTATCGAGAAGAGACTTACAAAACGTCCAATGGGACTTGTAACAAAAGAAGAAAAAGTTCAACAATCAGTGGTTGAAAAACTTGGTGGAATTGAGGCGGAAGATTTATCAAAATTTGGTCTTATTCCAGAGTTTATTGGACGTCTTCCTGTTAATGCGCTTCTTCAGGAATTAGATGAGGAGGCCCTTGTTCAAATTCTAACTGAGCCAAAGAATGCTATTACAAAACAATACCAAAGGCTCTTTGAGTATGATGGAATTGAAATTGAATTTGAAGAAGATGCTCTTAGAGAAGTAGCTTCAACTGCTCTTCGTAAGAAGACAGGTGCGAGAGGGCTTAGAGCAATTCTTGAACAAACTATGTTAGATGTTATGTATGAAGTTCCATCTAATGAAAAAATTTGTAAAATCATTGTTACAAAGGCTTCAATTGAAGGAACAGAATCACCTAAGACTATTGAAGGAGAGAGAACTCCTCGTGGTGGAACAGGTGGAACTCTTAAGGCGAAGAGTGATATTGAGTCAGCTTCGTAACTCAGGCTTAAGAAAACATTAATTTTTTAAAGAGGCCCCAGATAACCTGGGGTTTTTTTTTATATCTCTTAATTAAATTTCTATAATTACCGATCAGAATGAATATTATATTGTTAATTGAGGAAAGAAAATGAGAAAAGTGCAACTTAAGACAAAGCTTCTATTTATTTCGGGTGGAATGGTATTTCTTTTTGGTCTAATAGTATTATTCCAATTTGAACAAGGTCTAAAAAAACAAAGAGCAAGCATTGTCGATAGCTTTTCACTTTACTCAGATTCTCTTTCAAACTCAGTCTCACAAGTATTCTATTCTCAGTATAATAATGTGCAGGCCTTTGCTAAAAATAATGCTCTTAAAAATTATGAAGACAAAGAAACAATGAAGTTTATCTTGAATGAAATCATTACTCTTTACCCAATGAATGATGTTCTTATTATTACAGATATGAAAGGGAACTTTATTGGAAGTTCGTCTATCAATGCAAATGGTAAGGCAATTCAATCGAATGTTTTTGAAGGACATAATTTTTCTAATGAAGAATGGTTCAAAGATACCGTTGGTGGCAAATTAACTCAAAACTTTAAAAAGAAAATTTTTGGTTCAAGACTAGGAAAACCTAAGAATGATGAATTAATTTCAAAAGCCTATGGAAATAAGAGGTATGGAACACACTTTACAACTTTATTGGAAGATGAATATGGTGATCCTCTCGGAGTTTTAACTGCATTTACAAATTACCAGTGGGTTGAAAGTGAACTTGACTCTCTCTATCACTCTCTTAAGTCTTCAGGTAAAGATGACATCTCTATTTACATTCTTGATTCAAATGGAGATCTTCTTTCTTCTCTAGGGAGAAATAAAGAGGGAGCGTATGTTATACAGAGAGAGGCTGGTAAGAATTTATTTTCTTTTAATAATGAAGTTTCAAAAGAGCTAAAAGAAGGAAAGAAGGGAAGTCTTGTTACAAATACTTTCTTTGGAAGTAATGAATCTCTCTATGCTTTTCAAAAAATTGAAAATGAGAAGTTCGTTAGCTCAATTGGTTGGTCCGTAATCGTAGGGATGAATCCAAAAGTTGCATTTGAAGATATTAGAACCCTTAGAGAACTATTCTATTGGACGTTTGGTATTATGTTAGTTATTTGCCTTATTGTTTCTTACCTCATATCAAATAATCTATATAAGAAATTGACTGAGGTTATATCTGGATTGAAAGAGAGTTTTGGCCGTACAGTGGGCCTTGTAGATGATCTTCAAGGTATGTCATCTAAAGTTTCTGATATGTCGACTCATCAGGCATCGGCAATTCAAGAAACAGCTTCAACTCTCGACGAAGTATCTCAAATGGTAAAGATGAGTGCTCAAAATGCAGAGAAGTCTGTTGAAGTCGCTAAGAGTTCAGAGAATAATGCAAATGAAGGAAAGAAAATTGTTTCACAAGTTCTCGATTCAATGAATGAGATAAAGTCTAGTAATGAAGAAATTTTAGAGCAGACAACTGAAAGTAATAAGAAATTTAATGACATTGTAAAAGTTATTAATGAAATATCAGAAAAAACAAAAGTGATAAATGATATTGTTTTTCAAACTAAACTTCTTTCATTCAATGCTTCGGTAGAAGCGGCGAGAGCTGGTGAGCATGGAAAAGGTTTTGCTGTTGTTGCTGAAGAAGTTGGTAATCTTGCTCAAATGAGTGGTAAGGCCGCAGATGAAATCGGAGGAATCCTGGCAGATAGTATTTCAACAGTTGAAAAAATTGTAAGAGAGTCGCAGGATGGAATCGAAAAAATAATGGTGAAATCAAAGAATAAGATTGAAGAGGGAATTGCCATTTCAGGAAAATGTGACTCTGCTTTAAATAGTATTGTAGAAGATATTAAGAAAGTCGCAGTTATGGCAGATGAGATATCGACAGCTACGCGAGAACAGGATCAAGGTGTTTCTCAAATTGCAGAGGCCATGAATCAATTACAAACTTCAACACATGAGAACTCTCAGATTGCTGATAGGACTCTCAACTGCTCTAAACAATTAAATGAAGAATCTAACTTCTTAAATGGTGTTGTTGAAAGTTTAGAGAATGAGGTTGTTGGAGGAAAGGGAAGAAACGTATCTTCTCCTATAAAAAAGAATGATAAGAATATTCTTAACTTTAAAAAGAAAGAAGAAAAAGAGAATATTAAAAAAGCAGAGAAGAAAACTTCTAAAAAAGAAGATATTAAGGAATCTATCAAAGAAGAGCCTCAGGTCGTTGGGTCAGACATTCCAAAAGGAGATGACCCTCGATTTGAAGATATTTAACCTAAAGATAACATTAATTATTTCACTAAGTAGTTGAGAGGTATTGTCTTCTACTATTGGGTGAAAGACTCAAAAAGACCTCTATGACTGTATTGTGAGAGATATACTTTATTTTAGTGCCATAAGTTTCCATTTATTTTTCTATTTTTATTTCAATACTTTTGAAATATTATCTATACTTATTTAATTCATAATTAATAAACGAGGGAGTGTTTATGTTTAAAGCCTTATGTGCTTTCGTATCTCTTTATGCGCTGATCTTTTCATATCAAGCTCATGCAGGTGCGAAGGATGATTTCATTAAAGCAGTAAAGACCCAGTGTGGGAAAAGTGATGCAGATGCAGCCGCTCTTGCAACACCTGGTAGAGCTGGAAATGTGATTAAATTAAAAACTTGTTCATCAGCAACGATTACTGTTGGTGATTGTACGCTTCAATGTAAAGACGCTTCATCATCAATTGGTGGATAAGTAGGAGAGAAATATGTTAAAGAAAATATTAGTATTAAGTGCAATTGCTACTGCCAGTGTTGGAAGTATTCAAGCACAAACGTTAGAAGAAAGAGTAGAAGCTCTTGAGTATGCTGGTTATGAAAATTGGTGGTCATTTTCTGGGAGTTTAGAATATAGGTTTGATGCAGCTAAAACAGAGTATAAGAAAGGTTATTCTTATAGAAGTTTTGATGCTCCAACTACAACTAAGACAATTGCTGCGGGTACAAAAGATGAAGTTAAACATCACAGAATCTTTTCAGAAATAGACATAACAGCAACACCTACAAAGAAATTATCTTTCTTTGGTCGATTGGCGATGTCAAAGTATATGAATACTCTAAATAAAGGTGGTGGAAACTATACTGGTGATGGTGCCTTTAATGAGCTTGGAGAAGGGCAAGGAACAGATAATTCAAGAATTTATCTTGAAAGAGCTTTTGTTAATTACAGCTTTACAGATAATTTAACTTTCACCGTTGGTAGACTTCCAACAATTGATGGAGCTCCTAAGCACTTTCAAGAAAGTCGCCCTATGATGGGTCAGTATCCACTACTTGTATTTGGTGGAGTATTTGATGGTATGGCACTTACTTATGCAAATTCTTATAATGGAAATGCTTTTAAATTTAGAGGGATTTATACACCATTTAATCAAAGGAATATAAGTGAATCTAGTAAACGTTTAAAAGACGGTAGTGGAAACGAAGTAGATGAAACTGCTGATGTATATTCTCTAATGGCCGAGTATGAAAGAACAAATATGTCTTGGGCAAGAAGAATTCATGTTATCTACCAATATCTAAGCTTCACAGGACTAGATGCTTTTAACTCTACAACAGCCACTGGTAATGCTCAGCTTGATGTTAAAAGACATGTTTTAAATTTAGAGATCAATGGTATCGCGAATACTGGTCTATCTTTTGGATTCTCGTTCTTAAAAGGAAATCTACAAGGAAAAGGGCAATTCACTGGACTTGGTACATGGTACGGTGGAACAACTGGAGACACAGATTTAGATGGTGATGCTTGGATTCTTAATTTGAACTATGAAATGCCATTTAAAGTTTTAAGAAAAGCAGTTCTAGGGTTTGAATATTTAGATTCAGATGAAGATGCATTTCTCTATGATACAACAGCAAAGAATGTTGTAGGTTTCTATACTCCTAGAGGTGGAAACTCAATGCACGTTTTCTGGCTTCAACCAATTGATCAAAACTTTAAGTTTAGAGTTGGTTGGCAAAAGAGTGTAACTAAGAGAACAAACTTCTTAGGTGCTTACCTAGGTGCTCCTACAGATATAGAAACAGAGAGATCTGCAATCTATTCAAGCTTACAATTTAATTTCTAATTGGTAATTAACCACTACTAATAACTTGAAGTTTAAGGCCACTCCTAGGAGTGGCCTTTTTTATTGATTAGTGCCTGCCTGCACCAGCAGGTGAGAGTTATCTAACATTTAGTCACTTTTAAAAATAAGTGATTAATTTTTTTTCAAATAACATTTTCTGACATTTTATTTTACTAACAAATAATCAGTACTTTATCAGCTATAAAAGGCCCTAGAGAGGCGATATTACGAAGTATAAATTTTTTTTAGAGGAAAAGGATGCCTTCACTTTTTTTTTGACCCAGATTTGATTTTACGAGACAATTTATACAAGACATATTTTTAGAGACATGAAGTCCGCTAATATGTTTTCCCAACCAATACCAGTAGTGCAGGAGGTACTATGTCAGACAACAAGTCTGTTGACTCAAAGAGGTTCCCTCTTCTTCCACTAAGAGACGTCATCATTTTTCCACATATGGTGGTACCACTTTTCGTCGGTAGAGAGAAATCGATTGCTGCTTTAGAAGAAGCTGCGAAGAACAACAACGAATTATTCCTTGTAACTCAAAAAGACGCCAATGTTCTAAATCCTGAAAGGGGTGATGTCTATGATGTAGGAACTGTTGTTAACATCATTCAAATGCTTAGATTACCTGACAATACTGTAAAGGTATTAATTGAAGGTAAGTATAGAGCAAATATTAACGAATTTGTTGCAAAGCCTGAAGGTTACTGGGCCGAAGTTACAAAGTCACACGCTGATGTTGTTGACGTTGTAAATTTAGAAGCAACAATGAGAAGTATTAAAAGTACTTTTGAACAATACGTAAAACTTAATAAGAGAATTCCACCTGAACTTCTTATGAGTATTTCTTCAATCACTGATCCTTCAAGATTAGCGGATATTATCGTAGCTCACTTGAGTATGAAAATTCCTGAGAAACAAGAAATCCTTGAAGCTGTAAATGTTGAAGATAGACTTCACCTTCTTCTTGAAAAAATGCAAGGAGAGATTGAAGTTATTAACGTTGAGAGAAGAATTAAAACTCGCGTTAAGCAACAGATGGAAAAATCTCAAAAAGAATATTATTTGAATGAGCAAATGAATGCCATTCAAAAAGAGCTTGGGCAAAAAGATGATGGTAAGTCTGACATCAGTGAGATGGAAGAGAAGCTTGCTAAGAAAGTTATGCCAGAAGAAGCTCGTGAGAAAACTTTAAAAGAAATTAAGAAACTTAAGTCAATGTCTCCAATGTCTGCTGAAGCAGCCGTTGTTAGAAACTATATTGACTGGATGACGAATCTTCCATGGGGTGAATACACTACTGACGACAATAACGTGAGTAAAGCTTGGGAAATTCTAGATAGTCATCACTATGGAATGAAAGATGTTAAAGAAAGAATTGTTGAATATCTTTCAGTAAGATCTCTCGTTAAGGATGAAGGAAAGGGAACAATTCTCTGCCTTGCAGGTCCTCCTGGTGTTGGTAAAACTTCAATTGCAAAATCTCTTGCAGAATCGCTTGATAGAAAATTCGTAAGAATTTCTCTTGGTGGAGTAAGAGATGAATCTGAAATTAGAGGACATAGAAGAACTTATGTTGGGGCCATGCCAGGGAAAATTATTTCAGCTCTTAAGAAGGCTGGAACAAGTAATCCAGTAATCCTCTTAGATGAAATAGATAAAATGAGTTCTGATATGAGAGGTGATCCTGCGGCAGCAATGCTAGAAGTTCTTGATCCAGAACAAAATAAGAACTTTGCTGATCACTATATTGAGTGTGAATACGATCTTTCTCAAGTTATGTTTATCATGACTGCAAATGATCTTGGGAAAATCCCTGGACCACTTAGAGATAGAATGGAAATCATTAGTGTTTCTGGTTATACGCCGCAAGAAAAACTACAAATTGGTAAGAGATATCTTCTTCAAAAAGCAATCAAGAGTAATGGTTTAGATAATTACGAAATTGCAATGAATGATAATTCTGTTCTAGAAGTAGTTAGAGGTTACACGAAGGAAGCTGGAGTTAGAGAGTTTCAAAGACTTCTAAATACTGTTTGTCGTAAAATTGCTACTGAAGTTGTTGCTAAAGAGCATGCTGAAGGTAAGAAGTTTAACGTAACTCCTAAACAACTAACGAAGTATCTTGGACCTAAGAGATTTGATAGAACAGCTATCGAAGTAGAGCCTCAAGTAGGTTTAGTAAATGGACTTGCATGGACTTCTGTAGGTGGAGAGTTACTTCACATTGAAGTTGTAACAGTTCCTGGAAAAGGACAAGTTAAAGTTACAGGTAAACTTGGTGAGGTGATGCAAGAGTCAGCTTCTGCAGCTCTTAGTTATGTAAGATCAATAAGTGCTCAGCTAGGAATTGATGCTAGCTGGTACGAGAAGAATGATATTCATGTGCATGTTCCAGAGGGGGCAACTCCTAAAGATGGTCCAAGCGCAGGTATCACAATGGTTACTGCTTTGACTTCTGCAATTACAGGAATACCTGTTAAACAGAATGTTGCAATGACTGGAGAGGTTACAATTAGAGGACGTGTTCTTCCAATTGGTGGACTTAAAGAAAAATTACTTGCAGCTAAGCAATCGGGAATTGAAACCGTCATCATTCCAATAAAGAATGAGAAAGATCTTCCTGAGATCCCTGCAGAGGTAAAGAGTGGATTAACAATAATTCCATGTTACCAAGTTGATAATGTTTTAAAGAATGCTCTTGAACTACAAAATCCTGAGCAATTTATGCAACATGTGGCTCCTCAGCTTAAGGTTATCGATTCAGATACTCCGGCGATGGAAGTTGCTAATTAAAAATTTTTTGATCAGCTAAAAAAGTGGTATTTTTTTGCTTGATGGTATTGGGGTGAAAAGGGAGACATTGTTCTCCCTTTTCTTTTTCTTAGACAAAATTTCCTTATTAAATTCTTCACATGACATTAGAATAATATGGATTTAATCTAATCTTCGATAAGGGAGATGACATGAAATTCTTGCATTCAATGATTAGGGTTTTAGACTTAGAGAAATCACTAGATTTCTACGTGAATAAATTAGGGCTAAAAGAGATTAGACGTAATGATTATCCAAATGGAAAGTTTACTCTGGTTTACTTGGCGACTGAAGAGGGAGAGGCGGAAGTTGAACTCACTCACAATTGGGAAGAAGAGAAAGCCTATTCAGAAGGGAGAAACTTCGGTCACTTGGCCTTTAGGGTGGATAATATCAATGAAAAGTGTCTAGAACTCATGAATAGTGGGGTCACTATCTTAAGACCTCCTAGAGATGGATATATGGCCTTTATTAAGTGCCCAGATGGAATTTCAATAGAGCTCTTGCAGGCAGGAAAGGCGATGTCACCTGTTGAGCCATTTATTTCTATGGAAAATTCTGGAAGTTGGTAGAAAGTTTTTAATTTTCTTTAAAAAAAAATTGACAAAAATGGGCCAGATATATATTCTAGCCCTCGATTCAAACGAATAGATCTGGGGGTATAGCTCAGTGGGAGAGCGCTGCCCTTACAAGGCAGATGTCGCAGGTTCAATCCCTGCTACCCCCACCAGATTTTTCTCTATTTAAACCCTTCTTATTGAAGGTTTTTCTATTTCTAGGCCCCAAATAAACAATAGTCCATTTTCATAGCACCTAACTTGCCGAAAGTACGTCTACCTTAATTTATTCTTAATGCTCGTAATTCATTTAAACTTAAAGCTTAAAATGTCGAAAAGTACTTGAAATAGAACAGTGAAGTTCACATAGATAGGTTATGAGATGGATGATTTTGAAAAAGAACTAAAAGAAGATTTCCTAGACGAGTCTCTTCAATTACTTGAAGACACGGAACAGTCTTTCCTAGCATTAGAAAATGATAAAGAGAGTACTGAAATTCTAGATCAAATTTTCAGACTTGCTCATAACTTAAAAGGAACCTCTAGAGCTGTTGGTTTTGGAAACGTTGCTGAGTTTACTCACGAAATGGAAAACTTGATTTTAAAGTTAAAAACAGGTGATCTTGCAGTTACAGATAGTATGGTTTCACTTCTTCTAGAGTGTAATGACCATATAACAAATATGATCCATGGATTAAAAGATGATATGGATGCCGAGTTTGATAGCACTGAAATTGTAGCTAATATTTTAAATGCACTCGGTGGAAATGCAGTTGCAGCTTCTGTTGAGGCTGTAGAAGACCCAGTGATTGAAGAAGTTGAAGTGCCAAGTGAAGAGCTTGTGGCTAACGCAGATAACTGGGAGTCAGATGATACTGAAGACCTAGATGGTATTCTTGATGAAGCTATTTCTGAAAAAGCAGAAGATGAAAGTTCTTCTGAGCCTGAGATTTCAGCAGCGGCACTAGAAGCCCTTAGAGAGCTTGGAAACTGTGATGAATCGGTTATGGCCGAACTTGAAGGTGGAATAAGTTTTAGTGAACCTATGGAAGCTTTTAAAGCTGAAGAAGTTGAGCAAGAAGAACCAGAGATCTCAGCAGCGGCACTTGAGGCCTTAAGAGAGCTTGGAAACTGTGATGAAACAGTAATGGCCGAGCTTGAGAAGAATTCATCTGAAAAAAATGGATTAAAATTTAATAATGCAATTGATGATACACCGTCAATTACTCCAATTGAAAAGACTACAACGACACCTGAAACTATTACTCCGTTGGCAGCTAAGAAATCAGCGCCCGTAAAGAAAGTGACAGAAGATGAAAGTATAAGAGTCTCTCTTTCAAGAGTTGAAAAATTAAATAACGTTGTTGGGGAATTAGTTATTCTCCAAACAGTTCTTGATCAAGGAAGATTTGCCGCTTCCCAAGATCAGTTAATGAATAAGTCAATTTCACAACTTGGTAAGCTCTCTAAAGAAATTCAAGAAATATCTATGTCTCTACGAATGGTTCCAGTTAAGTCAACACTTCAAAAAATGAATAGGATTGTTAGGGATACTTCGAAAACTCTAAATAAGAAAGTTAATTTGAAATTAAATGGAGAAGAGACTGAGATTGATAAGACAGTTTTAGAGCACCTCGCTGATCCTCTTGTACACATTGTAAGAAATGCAGTGGATCATGGTCTTGAAAGCACGGAAGAGCGTATCGCGGCAGGCAAGAGTGAAGCTGGAAATGTTGGAATAAGTGCTTACCATGAAGGAAATAATCTTGTTATTGAAATTACTGACGATGGTAAAGGAATTCCTGCAAACGTTATTAGAAATAAGGCCATTGAAAAAGGTCTTATAAGAGAGAATCAGCAAATTTCTGATGAAGATATAATTCAGTACATTTTTCATCCAGGTTTTTCTACAAAAGAACAAGTCACAGAAGTTTCTGGACGTGGTGTAGGAATGGATGTTGTTAAAACAAATATTGAAAAACTTTCTGGTGAAGTTAAAGTGAAAACAGAACTAGGTAAGGGAAGCGTTTTTAAAGTTGTTCTACCATTAACGATGGCAATCATCGATGGAATGGTTATTAGAGTTGGTGATAATAAATTTATCATACCACTTTCACAGGTTCATGAGTCTTTAAAGCCAACAAAAGAAATGGTGAGTAAAGTAACAGGCTGGGGTGAGTGTTTAAATCTAAGAGGACAGATACTTCCGCTATTTAGTGTTGGCGGTACTTTGTCTGTAGCAATGGATGAGGGAAACTCTTTAGATAAGATTGCAATTATTATACAAGCGGCAGAACATCCATTTGCTGTTCTTGTTGACGATATTTTACATCAGCAACAAGTTGTTATTAAAAACCTTGGAAATGAAATTAAAAGTAGTAAAGGATTTATGGGAAGTTCAATTCTAGGTGATGGGAAGCCATCTTTTATTCTAGATCTGAATGAATTATATAGTGGGAAAATGAAGAAAAGTTCAAGTATTAAAGAAGATTTAATAGGAAAGGTGGCGTAATGAACGAAGAAAAACTAAATCAAAGCTTATCAATTGTAGGTGAAGAAAACTCAGAGCTACAGCGCTTCTTAGAATTCAGTTTAGGAGAAGAGGAGTATGCAATTCCACTTCTATCTGTAAGAGAAGTTATATCTGTTCCTGAGACAACACCAATTCCAAAGGCTCCAAGCCACTTCTTAGGAATTATGAATCTAAGAGGACAAGTTATCTCAGTTGTTGATATGAGAACAAAATTAAAAATTAAGGCAAAAGAAAATAACTCTGAAGAGAGCGTTATTATTGTGGACCTTGATGGCATGAACTTAGGAATTGTTGTTGACTCTATTAATAAAGTTCTAGCTTTTACGTTAAAAGATATTAATGAGGTTCCAGAAATTGAAACTCAAGTAAACGCTGAATATATTTATGGGGTTTACAGAAAAGAAGACTCTCTAACTGTTTTATTAAATGTCGCTAAAGTTCTAGATATAAAAGACGTAAGCGCTCTTGCTAAGAAAGCTGCTTAATCACAAATTAATAAAAGAAATTTAAAATAAAGAAGGCCATCTAGAACAGATGGCCTTCTTTTTGCCTTAAGAAAACTTTAATTTTTTATCCTTTAATAATTTTTCTTATATATTCAGCGATAATAGCCGAAGTAGTTAATATAAAAGGAGAACTTATGAAAGTTAAAAAAATGCTAGTAGCTAGTAGCTAGTAGCTAGTATGATTGGAATGTCGTTTTTAAGTGTGAATGCAGCAGACTGCACAAAAGAACAAGCAAAAGAGTCGGTTGAAAAAATGTGTGGGCTTATCTCTTCAAAAGGGAAGGGAGCTCTAGGAGAAATTGGTAAATTTCGTTTCTGTGGATCAAACTACGTTTGGATTCAAGATAAAGATGTGAATATGGTTCTTCATCCAATTAAGAGAAGACTTAATGGAAAATCTTTAAAAGCTAGTAAAGATGAAAACGGAAAAGCTCTATTTGTTGAGTTCGACAAAATGGCTAAGGCAAATGCTGCTGGTGGCTGGGTTGATTATGTATGGGCAAAACCAGGTGCTGAAAAAGCAACACCAAAAGTTTCGTATGTAAAAGTTTGTGGTGGTGATCTGGGATGGATTGCTGGTGCAGGTGTTTGGAAATAATTAGAATTAGAATAAGAAAAAATAGGAAATAGATAAGTGAGTAATATACAAAAACAAAAGAGTTTTCAATTTAAGTTACTTTTAACCATTGTGATTGTAGGCTTTGTCTGCATATCAATTGTTGCTAGTGTTTCCTATTTTAAGTCAAAAAATGCTCTACAAGCGCAGTCTATAAATCAATTTTCAAGTATGGGTGAGATGATGAAGAATCGTCTCACCGTATTTGAGAAACAGACAAAGACATTCTCAGAAAGGTTGGGGCAAAACAGGCTGATTGAAGGTCTATTCTTAGCTTATGAGAGTGCTTTCTATGGTGCGAGTCTTTTTCCTGGTACCGATCAGAATATAAATACAACCCAGTATAAAGAATTAGAGAAAATTTACGGTGATAGAACGAAGGAATTAGTACAAGATTTTTCATTAGAGAATATCTTGTTAGTTTCTTTAGATTCTCAAGTTATAATGTCAGCAAAGGTGGACTCCAAAGGGGATTACCTAGGACGAAATTTAAATGAGGGGAAGTATAAAGATTCTCTTCTTACTAAGTGTTATCAAGCAGCTCTTGCTGACGAAAAAGCTGGTCTTCACTTTAGTGAGTACGAATTTAACCCTGTTACTAATTCAGTACAATCGTTCTTTTGTATAAGACAGAGAGCTGAATTCGATCACTTATCTGAAGGAATTAATAAAGGCGACAATATGGGAGTTGTAATCTCTCAGATTAATATAAATGAAATGAACTCTATCATGTCGAGTCGTGTCGGTATGGGAGAAACTGGTCAAGTCTATTTAGTAGGATTTGACAATCTACTTAGAACAGACTTCTTTGTAAATAAAGAAGAGTTTAATGTTATTGATTCATTTAAGAATAAGAAAGAAGTTCATTCAGAGTCAATTGATAAGGCAATTGAAAAAAATGCTGGAACTCACTTTATTATAGATCCTAATGGAAAAGAAGTCCTAAGCTACTATTCTAATGTTGAGATGTTTGGGAATACTTGGGGATTAATTGCTGAAATTCAAACCGAAGAAATGTTTGCGCCCGTTAGGGCAATGATGATTTCAATGTCACTTCTTTCGGGAATAGCACTTGTAGTAATTATTGTTATTGGAGCTTTCGTAACAAAGAGACTAGTTAAACCAATTGCTGACGCTAATAAGATTCTTGGAAGTGTTGCTGAAGAAGTGAGTGGAAATGCTGATAAAATGAAATCAAATTCAGTTGATCTAAGTGATGGTTCAACTAAAATAGCCTCAGCGATACAGGAGACCGTTTCAACTCTAGATGAACTATCCTCAATGGTTAGTAGAAATTTAGAGAATGTAGAGCTTTCAAGCCAAAAGTCTAGAGAATCAAAGGAGGTCGCAGAAGCAGGTAAGGTTTCTGTTACTAGTATGATTACAGCAATGAGTGAAATAAATGGATCAAATTCAGATATCGTTAAAGAGATGGATAATATTAGTCAGAAAATGAATGAGATTATTACAGTAATTAATGAGATTGGAAGTAAGACTGACATAATAAATGATATTGTTTTTCAGACGAAACTTCTCTCTTTTAATGCTTCTGTTGAAGCTGCAAGAGCAGGAGAGCATGGGAAGGGCTTTGCTGTGGTGGCCGAAGAGGTTGGTTCTCTGGCAACTGCTAGTGGGAGTGCTGCAACCGAAATTAGTGAGATGCTTGGAGAGAGTGTCAAAAAAGTTGAAGCGATTGTCGCTGATTCAAAATCAAAGCTAGAGTCTCTCTCAAATATTGGAAAAGAGAAAGTTGATGTGGGAACTAGGACGGCAAATGAATGTGAACAAGTCTTAGACCAAATTTTATTAAATGTTTTAGAAGTGAATGATAAAGTTTCTGAAATTACTAATGCTTCAAATGAGCAAGCAATTGGAATTGAGGAAGTATCAAAGGCCATGAGTCAATTAGATGAGATGACTCATCAGACATCACTTATTTCCACAGAAGCTCTAGAGTCATCTGAAGGACTTAATGGACAAGCTAATAAATTGTCTATAGTAGTGGAAAGTTTGAGTCTTCTAGTTTCTGGAGGATCTAAAATCGTAGAGAGCTCAAAAGAAAAACAGCAAGTTAGCTCGAAAAAACAAGATAACCATAAGACAGCAGAAGTTCATGATATTTCTTTAAATTCACCTGTGAAAAGAGCCGAAGAGGTAGAGAGTGAAGGAGAGGAATTGAGTACTCCCAAAGAAGTAAATTTAAAAGCGAGTCACGATTTACCAAGTCGTGAAGATAGTCGTTTTGAAGATATTTAAATAAGGATAATACATGAGCATTGCAAATAAACTAGTTGAAGATTCTTACGATTTACTAGTTGAAAAAGTTAGTACGATTGTTGCTCGAATTTCTGGAAATGTTTTAGGCGAAAAGCAAGCGTTAATGGTTCAAACACGTATCAAGAAACGCATGAGCGAACTAGGTCTTTCAACTGCAGAAGAGTATATACGTCACATTGATTTACACAAAGAAAAAGAAGCCGGAGTTCTTGTCTCCTTGCTGACTACTCACCATACATTCTTCTTTAGAGAGTTTACACATTTTGAACATTTGAAAACAAACTTACCAGAACTTATTGGGAAGGTTAAGGCCCGTGGTGAGAATACTATAAAAATTTGGTCGGCAGCTTGTAGTCGTGGGCAAGAAGTCTATTCTCTTTCTATGTTTCTCGACTTCTATCTTCCAAAAATAGACCCTACAATGAAGTATAAAATTATCGGAAGTGATATTGATCCAGAATCTGTACGTATCGCACAGAATGGTGTTTACCACCGTAGAGAAATTAAGTCAGTTCCTATGAACTATCTCGCAAATCACTGGGCGAGAGGGACAGGGGAGATTTCAGACTTTGTTAAAGCGAAGAAGAGTATTTCTGAAAAATGTGAGTTCAGAGTTTATAATCTACTCACTTTTCAAAAAGAAATGCGTAGTGAAAAGTTTGATATCATCTTTTGCCGAAATGTCTTCATCTATTTTAAAACTGAGCAGATTGAAGAAATAACAAGTAACTTTTTAAAACACTTATATACAGATGGTTTTCTTTATTCAGGAATATCAGAGTCTCTAAGTGCTCTTAAAGTAGGTCTTCGAAATTGTGGACCATCAGTTTATGGACATAAAGTAATAGAAGAAGTTAAACCAGCTATGACAATTGCTGATAGAGTGACAACTCCTATTACACCTGTTGTTGAAGCTGTGACGAGTATTCCTAAGAAACTTAGAATTTTCTGTATTGATGACTCTTCAAGTATCTTAACATTACTTAAGAAAGTTTTTACTAGTGATGATCAATTTGAGGTTGTAGGAACTGCTAACAATGGAATTGATGCGAGAGATCAGCTGAAACTTTTAAAAGGTAAAGTTGATGTCATTACTTTAGATATTCATATGCCTGAAATGGATGGAGTAACATATCTTGAGACGTACTATGATACAGATCATCCTCCCGTTGTAGTGATATCGTCTGCATCGAGAGATGACTCTGATGCTGCAATGAGATGTCTACGTGCAGGAGCTTCTGATTTTATCGAAAAGCCAGCTCTTAATAATTTACTTGAGAGAGGGGAAGAGATTAAAACAAAGGTTCGTGTTTCATATATTGATAAGAGTTTAACAAAGCAACATATAAGTTCTGTTGATAAAGAATTTGAAAAAGAAATAATAATTGAAGATCCTTCTTCAAAATTTAGAATTCTTGTTTCTTCGATTTCTGATCAAAAGAAGGTAGTGAAGTTCTTCCATGAGTTACATGGAGCACAGCCTGCAACACTAATGCTTTTTGAGGGACAAGATAATATTTTAGAAGCCTTGAAAGAAGATATGAGTGATAAGATTAAATACCCTATCGAGGTTATTGATTCTGTAAACGGTAAGTTTGAAGCTGGAAAAGTATATATTGCAGATTTTAAAAAAGTATTTGAACAGGCCCATCATCACCATCAAGATTCGAAAACTTCTGTGATGATATTTGGACAATGTTCTAAACATAGTGGTGAAAAAATTCTAAACTGGGGGAATGCTCAGTTACTTATCGAAGATATTGGAATTAATTCATCTCTTAGTGAAGTAGCCACAGATATTGTTCCTGTAACAAGTTTTGCTTATATGTCTTCAGAATACTTAAGTAGGAAATAAAGGTGGAAAAGAATTTCTTTACTGGAAGTATTCAATCGGAGTTTTACTTCAAAGTAAACTTTGAGTGCTTTATATGTCTTGAAGTTGAATCTGGTAAGTCCTGTGCAACTCTATTAAGTAATTTAGACTTTAAGAAAGGTCTCTTTGAAGAATTTTTAAAGAAGGCGGAGAAAGAGTTAAATACTATAAAAAGTATGATGACTATAAAGTCTGTAGGTAGTGCCAGCTTTCTTAGAGAAGTAAAGTCTAGAATAGAAGGAATCAAATTTAAAGATGAGAAGCTTGTTCAGAGAGATGAGAAGTTTGAAGTTGTTTATTATCCAAACGAAGGAAAGCTTCGTGTAAGCAAGGAAGAAGAGAAAAAAGTTGATAATAAAATTGTTAATGTTTTAATCGTAGATGATTCAAAAACGATTAGAAACTTACTAACAAAAGTTCTATCAAAGTCAGAAAAAATTAATGTTGTTGCAACGGCAGAAAAACCTAGTGATGTAGAAGAGCTGATTCGTAAACACAAACCTGATGTTATTACTTTAGATATTCATATGCCTGAAATGAATGGTGTTGAGCTTCTAAAGATTATTCAGCCTAAGTATAAAATACCTGCGATAATGATTACGTCAGTTAGTATTGAGGAAGGACCTTTGGTTTTAGATGCTCTAGAAAGTGGAGCTTTCGATTATATTCAAAAGCCAAAAATTGAAGAACTCTCAATCGTTGGACCATTAATGGTTGAAAAAGTTCTTGAAGCTTCAAAGTTTAAAAGTAATCGTCGAAGTTCATCAAGTATTATTAATAGATCTAAGAATATATTTAATCAGGATTGTACGATTGTTATTGGGTCTTCAACCGGGGGAACAACTGCGTTGAAAGATATTCTCTGTGGACTTCCAAGTAATATCCCTCCGACTCTGATTGTTCAACATATTCCCGCCGTTTTCTCTAAGGCCTTCGCTGACAGACTAAATAGCCTTTGTCCCTTCACCGTTACAGAAGCCTGTGATGGAGATGTCGTGAAAAATAACCACGTTTACATCGCTCCTGGTGGACAGCAGATGAAAATTAAAGGAAGAGGAGATAAGAAGGTTATTCAAATTACTGATGATGCACCTGTAAATAGATTCAAACCCTCTGTAGATTATATGTTTCAGTCCTTTGAGAGCGTAACGGCAAAAGAAAATATTATTGCAGTTATTCTTACCGGAATGGGAAAGGATGGAGCTGCAGGTATAAAGAAATTAAAAGATCTCGGAGCTCTAACGATCGCGCAAAGCGAAGAGAGTTGCGTCGTTTTTGGAATGCCTAAAGAGGCCATTGCTTTGGGAGGAGCCTCAGAGGTTGTTCATAAAGAGAATATCGCCGAGAAGATGGTTGAGTTCTCTCAGAGCTTTAAAAGAGAGCAGGCGAGCTAGAGGCTCGCTACTTTACTTCTAATTTTGCCCAAATCGGAAAATGATCAGAAGCAGACTTTGCATTTAAAAAGTCTTTGTTAAAACTTGAAAAACAAGTTTTCTTATTCTCTTTCTGTGTATATGAGCGGATATTTTCTCCTGGGATAATTTTCTCACAGCCAAGATCTTTTCTATCTTCTTTAGGGCTATAAACCCCAGCCTCAAGGACTTTAAAGTGTTTACTGATGGCAATGTAATCTAATTGAAGCCTTAATCTCTCCGGGGCAAAAGAAGGGCCTTCATTAGTAACCTTTAAAGGTTCCTTCATCCAAAAAGTAGATTTCTCTTTCAAACTTCTAAGAACTGCACTTCCAGGGTTCTTATTATTTGAAAGCTCTGTATTCCAATCTCCCATTGCAATATAGGGCTCATCCTTCTTAAGAGGTTCGACATCTAATCCCGCAATATTAAGATCAGTGTCACTCGTTAAGTACCATTCTAAAAATCTTAATTGATCAGCATTCCTATCATAATTAGGAGACTTCTTATTTCCAAAGTGAAAAGCTGGCACAGTATGTAAGAGTATAATGTGAAATTTAAATCCGTCTTTCTCCGCAAGTATATCTGTAAAATTCTTATCAAATAGTTTCATGTTTTCTGGAAGTGGTTTTCCATTATTATCTGTATATTTTTTTAGATCAATAGTAGTGTTAAACTCTTTCCATACTACATTTTGAATACTCTTTGAGCTAAGTATCTTGATATTATTTTTTATGAGTGCTCCCGTTGAATACTGCCCTGGGAAGAGTCCAAAATTAACAGAATCGGCGAGCTGTCTGGATTCAGGAGTTTTGAAGTCTGTAATATAGTTTCCATGTGGATCGCGATTGGCCTTCATTCCTGTGTTGGCAGGATAGAAAATAGCAGAGTAATTCTCGAGACCTAATCTCTTGGCCAGGATGTTTATATTTTGTCCCGTTGTATCTAGCGCTTTATTGGGAATCATTGGAAGGTCATATTGAATTTCATTTAGAGAGAAAATATCAAATTCAAATTTTGAGATAACTTCACTTACCGCTGCAATTTGCTTATTTGACTGATCCCTTAATTTTAAAGAATCAAGCTCCTTTATATTGTAATGAAGAACATTAATTTTGACTGTATCTTTCATACATGAAGTAAGCATGAGGGAAAGTAATAGGAGAGTAGTTTTCATAGTATATCCAAATAAAAAAGGTCTCACGTTAGAAACCTTTTTATCATTTATTTAGATATATACGCAACCGCGTTGTGGCTATGCAAAGATTCGAAGTGTTCTACTTTTGCTTTCCAGTCTAGGATTGCTTCTTCTTGATTTAGAACAGCACTAATTCTTCTCGAAGAGTGTTCTACAAACATTGGGTTCTCACCATTTAAAATAGCAAATGCTTGTTCATCTAGCCTCTTAACTAAGCTCTGTGTTTCAGTTGGAAGAGCAATACGTAACATTTCAATTAATTGAATAAGTGATACGGGCTTTTCCATATTATAGTCAATTGTTACTGTTGCGTTTGATCTTTGACTATGGGCAGTAGCTATTCCATTCCCTTCAGTGATTTCTCCACTGGCAAAGCCTTTTTCGTATTGCTTTGCCATTGATAGAGAGCATGGGCATGTTGAAGAGTATTCAAAGTTAACAGTCATACTCATGATGACTTGTCCGTCTCTATTCTCTCTTCCTTCGAGTGAGCAATTATAATATTGCCAACCCCAGTTTTCAGATTTTAGAGACTTTTGCTTTACTGGAAATTTAAAATCTAATTTTAGAAATGACTCTGGTATTAACTCTTCTGTGTTTGAGTCACGAAGGTCTGTTCTATAGCGGTGTAGAATTTTTTTAAAAAAAGCATTATCGATGGCCGAAATTTCTGACTCTTCTTGTAAGATGGCGCAGAAACGACTCATATTTACACCGTTTTTATGCGCGTCACAGAAGACAAACATAGAGGCTTCGCAGTCATGGCTCATGATTGATCCATCATCATGCTTAAACTTTAGTGGAATTCTAAATCTTTCAATTCCAACTTTTGGGATTGCAACTCCAAATTCATTTGAGAGTTTTTGAAAATCATTTAGTCCTGTCGAGTCTTTAACTTCACAGTCCATAATATCTGAATGGTTACTTCGTAAAGTATGTAAATCCATCGTTAATCCTTACTTGCAAATTAGGCCAAAAAAATACCTATTTTTTGACGCTTTAGCAAATTATATCAAATTATAGCGCTATAAAGATTAGACAAATGTAAAACTAAGTAAAAATGACAAGTTAGGGTGCTTCTAGCCTATATTTTTTACTGATTTATTCCAGTATTTTAACTATTTTACTCCAATGAAAACTCCTCACTTTTTAAAGAGCTACACCGATAGAGATGAAGTTAACCTAAAAGGGAAGAAAATGAGTGTAAGAGAAAGAGCATTTGAGCTTGAACACCTTGAAAAGTATCACGGTGATATTGAAGAAGTGACAAAGACCATTGAAGATTGTCCGACTTGCGGAAAGAAATTAATTATTACTCATTGGGCCGATTGTACAACTTTAGTAATGGAGGAATCTGCTCAGTGTATTGAGTGTGATTACGGAAGTAGAAAAACACTACACTCGATGAATTAACAATCGAGTGTATTAAAAGGCATCGGTAGAAGATCGCCAAAGAGAACTGTTTTCTTAACAGATTCTAAATCTCCCAAGTGAATAGGTGTGCTTGGTGTCGCAAATTCACTTAAGACCTGTAAACAGAGAGCACACGGCACAGTCACAGGTTTTGTATCGCAAGCAACAACAACAAATTCAACGTCAACTTTTCCAAGCCTTGCTACTGCTCCAATTAATGAATTTCTCTCAGCACAAATAGTTGCTCCATAGCTTGCATTTTCAACATTACAGCCAGGGAAAATATCGTCGTGCCCTTTAATCTTAATTGCTGAACCGACAAGAAATTTTGAATAAGGTGCGTGAGCATTCTTTCGAGCTTCCAGAGCAACTTTATAAGCTTTATCTATTAATTCATCCATTAGAAATTCCTTTGATTAATCTTGATCGGTTTTCCAAAGTGCGTCTTATTTACAGCACCATTTTCAACAACAATATTTCCACCAACGATAGTGTAATTTATTTTTCCCTTATATGTATATCCATTAAAGGGAGTCCAACCGCACTTAGAGGCCATATCTTCATTTTTTATTTCTACTCTCTCATTCATATCAACTATGGTGATATCGGCATCAAAACCATCTTCCAGGTGACCTTTATTAAGTCCGTAGAGTTTCGCAGGATTAAAGCAGAGATACTTTGCTACTTCTTCTAGCGAAAGATTTCCCATTTCTACATGATGAAGAAGGATTGGAAAAATCGTTTGGACTCCTGGCATACCACTAGGAGAGTTTGGATATCCTTGATCTTTTTCTTCTTTAGTGTGAGGAGCGTGATCAGAACCGATAACATCAACGACACCTTTCTTTAGTGCTCCCCAGAGTCCTGCCGTGTGATCGGCAGTTCTTATTGGAGGATTCATTTGAGCATAGGTTCCAAGCTTGTCGTAGCACTCTGGTGCAGAAAGAGTAAGATGTTGAGGAGTTACTTCTACAGTACAGTGCTCTTTATTTTCTGCAAGAAAATCAATTTCATCTTTTGAGGTAATATGAAGAACGTGCACCTTTCTCTTGCACTCTTTAGCGATTTCTATAACTCTCTTCGTTGAAGAGAGGGCCGTTTCAACATTTCTCCACTCAGGGTGAGCGTGGGCCGTTGTTGCAGCATCTCTTATTTTCTTTCTGGCAACTAGCATCTCTTCATTTTCTGAATGAAGAGCAATGATTCCCGTCGTATTCTTAAAAATTTCTTCTAATTTATCTCTTCTATAAAGCAGTAGATTTCCAGTAGAGCTTCCAAGGAAAATCTTAATTCCACAGCATCCCTCAATATCTTTCGCTTTTTTGAGCTCTTCTAAATTATCGGCCGTACCACCCATGTAGAAACCAAAGTTTGCGAGAGACTTTGAACTCGCAATTTCTATCTTTTCTAAAATAGACTCTTTGGTTGTTGTTGGAGGTGTTGTATTGGGCATTTCTAGGTAGGTTGTGACTCCACCAAGAACTGCAGAAAGTGATCCAGAGGCGAGATCTTCTTTGTGAGTAAGCCCCGGCTCTCTAAAATGAACCTGAGTGTCAATTAATCCAGGGAATATATGCTTGTGAGTGGCATCAATAGTTTTAGTCGCATTAGCGTCGGAGTGAGGCTCTATTACTGTGATTTTCCCATTTTTAATTGCAAGGTCACACTTTTTTAAACCAGATTTTAGTACACAAGTACCGCCCTTAATAATTAGATCAAATTTTTCCATAGTTCTTAGGCCCCTAATCGTTTAAAATTTTAAACTTATAGTACATTGGACTTTTGAAAATAGAAAACGCTGTGCTAAAAAAGAAGTAAATGGAGAAAGAAAATGTCACTTAAATTGTATAACACTCTGAGCAATAAGAAAGAAGAATTTAAGCCACTTGAAAGTGGAAAGGTAAAGCTCTACCTTTGTGGGCCAACTGTTTACGATCTTCTTCATATTGGAAACTTTAGAGGGGCCATAACTTTTAACTTAGTTAGAAATTGGCTTGAACTTAGTGGATATGATGTTACTTTCGTTTATAACTACACTGATGTGGACGACAAAATAATCAAGAAAGCAAATGACGAAGGTGTCGAGCCAATTGTTATTTCTGAAAAATATATTGCAGAATTTGAAAAAGACTTCAATCGTCTTGGGTTAAAGAAGCATACTCATAATCCAAAAGTAACAGAGTATATGGATGAGATTATTGATTACGTAGCGACACTTATTAAAAATGATAAGGCCTATGAAATTGATGGGGAAGTTTTCTATTCAATCGACAACTATGCTGATTATGGAAAGCTCTCTAATAAGAATCTCGATGAACTCAATGCAGGTCAAAGAGTTGAAGTCGATTCAAGAAAGAGAAATCCTTATGACTTCGTTCTATGGAAGCCGTCTAAAGAAGGTGAACCTCATTGGACTTCTCCTTGGGGAGAGGGAAGACCTGGTTGGCATATTGAATGTTCTGCCATGATTAAGGCAATCCTTGGCGAAACGATTGATATTCATGGTGGTGGAATTGATTTAATTTTTCCACACCACGAAAATGAAATTGCTCAAGGAGAAGGTTGTAATTGTACTAAGTATTGTAACTACTGGATGCACAATGAATTTATAAATCTTAAAGATGAGAAAATGTCGAAGTCTTTAGGAAATGTCATTACAGGACGTGCATTTATGGATCAGTACCATCCAGAGATTCTAAAGTACCTAATGCTTTCAGCTCACTATAGAAGTAATTTCAATGTGACCGATGAGAAAATACATCAAACAATTTCGGGACTTAGAAGAGTCTATGAAACATTAAATGTTATTAATACAGTTGTTGAAACATTTGAAAAGAATGAGTCTGGAAAAGTTGAAAAGAAGTTTTCAGAACTTTTAAAGCAATCAGATGCAAAGATTAAAAAATCTCTTGATGATGACTTTGGAACAGGTGAAGTTATAGCAACTCTATTTGAAACTGTTAGAGCATTTAATGCTTTAAATATCTTAAAGAAAAAGAAAGACATTAACTCATGGACTACCGCCAATACATTCAAAGAATGGATTTTAAAATATGGAGAAATGATGGCACTCTTTCAAGAGGAGCCAAATGATTTCTTATCTTCAATTGATGAAATTATGTTGAAAGAAAAAGGAATCGATAGAGATAAAGTTCTTGAGTTAGTTAAAATGAGAGAGCAGTCTAGAATAGATAAAGACTGGACCAAGGCCGATGAGGCTAGAGATGCTCTTCATGCAATGGGGATTGATTTTCAAGACACTGATGACGGAGTTAAGTGGAACGTAAAGGTTTAATTTATAGTGACTACTTACTGCAAAGTTGCCGTTAAATACCCAGGTCCCGAAGGAATTCTTACTTACGAATGCCCTGAGGATTTTGATGTTAAGAGAGGGGATTTGGTTCAAGTTCCTCTTGGAAGGCGAAATGCCGCAGGTTGTGTTATAGAGTCTGGATTAA
Source organism: Halobacteriovorax sp. JY17 (assembly GCF_002753895.1). Lineage (NCBI taxonomy): Bacteria > Pseudomonadati > Bdellovibrionota > Bacteriovoracia > Bacteriovoracales > Halobacteriovoraceae > Halobacteriovorax > Halobacteriovorax sp. JY17. The sequence continues at coordinate 1,649,201 of NZ_NJER01000001.1, forward strand.
GTTCCCAGTCAGTTCAAGACGAATTAGATAAGTATAAGTTAAAGCCAGTACTTTCAAAAGAAATTGATCTCTTTTGTTTAAGTGAAAAAGAGCTGAAACTCTATGAGTGGATGTCTCGCTACTACCACTACAATCTTGGTATGACGATTATTGAGTGTTTACCAAAGATTTTAAAAAAGCCTCGTAAAGTTGAATTTGTGGAAGGATCTGGAAAGGAACTCCCTCACATTCTCAATGATGATCAACAAGCGACTTTTGAAAGTATTTTTTCAAAAGTCTCTAAGGGGTTTGATCGTCACTACATTCATGGAGTGACAGGCTCTGGAAAAACATCTGTCTACTTAAGTCTAATGAAGGAAACTCTAAAGCAGGGGAAGTCTATTCTCTTCTTGCTTCCTGAAATTAACTTAACACCCCAGTTTACCAATACATTTGCCGAGTTTTTAGACTGCAGAGTATTTCCTTACCATAGTGGTGTAGGAGACTCTGAAAAGAATACGATATGGAAAGAACTCAAAGAAAGTGATCGTCCTGTACTTGTGATGGGAGTCCGGAGTTCAGTCTTTTTACCAATCGAGAATTTAGGTCTTGTCATTGTTGATGAAGAGCATGATCAGTCCTTTAAGCAGAGTGATCGCTGTCCTTATAATGGAAGAGATGTGGCGATAAAGAAAGCGCAGCTTTCCAATTGTCCAATTGTCCTAGGGTCCGCAACACCAACTGTTGAGAATTTCTTTTCTTTTTCTGAGAAAAGTGAGAACTACTACCCACTAGAGAAGAGAGCGTCGGGAGGTTTTCCTGCGATTGAGTTGATTGATTGTAGAGAAGAAAAGAAGACAGTGGGAAGAAATTTTGAAGAGAATGATCTTTGGCCAATTCATTCAAAGGCATTAGAAGCGATAAAAGAAAAACTTGAGCTAGGCGAACAAGTATTAGTCTTTGTGAATAGATTAGGTTTTGCAAATCATATTCAATGCCGAGGCTGTGGAAAGAAGTTTGAAGATCCAAATACAAACACCCCACTTCGCTATTTCAAGAGCAAGAATGTCTTAAAAAGTGCTCATAGTGATTACGAAATTCCCATGCCTGAGATTTGTCCCGAATGTGGAAATATGAGTTTATTACAAAAGGGATTCGGAACAGAGAAAATTCAAGAAGTACTACAAGCACACCTTTCAAATTACAATATTGAGAGATTTGATAGAGATGAAATAAAGAATGTTAAGCAACTCGAAGATAAATTAAATAGATTTCATAATAAAGAAATTGATGTCTTTGTAGGAACACAGATGCTTTCTAAGGGACATAACTTTGAGAAAGTTAATCTTGTTCTAGTTTTAGGCGTTGACTCTATTATGAACTTCCCTGATTTTCGTGCAATAGAAAAAGCATACCAGCTCATTACTCAGATCAATGGGCGTGCTGGGAGATATTCTCCTGATGCGAAAGTTCTCATTCAGACATTGAGCCCGTCTAACAAGGTCTTTGATTATATTAAAGATCATTCATTTTCTGAATTCTATGAAGATGAATTAGTTGTTAGAGATATTTCAAGATTTCCACCCTTTTCAAAAATGGCCGCGATTTATTTCAACTCTAGATTTAGAGGAAAGCTAACCGATAATGTAATTTCTGTTGCCCATTCTTTAAAAGAAGTGGCGTCGAAGAATGGTCTTGATGTAGATATTCTTGGCCCTAGTCCAGCGATGATAGAAAAGAGACTTAACCAATTCACTTGGTATATCGCTCTTAAGGCACATGATATTAATCATCTTCATAAGCTCTTAAGTTATTTTGAAAGGTCTTATATCCGTTCAAATTCAATTACTTATAAGATTGATGTTGATCCTTATCAAATTTTCTAAAATTTCTCTTAACCAAAAATTAACTCACACCACTACTTGGTACACCGTTAGAATATGTACTAGGAGTGAATATGAAAAAAATAGGTATAGTTGTTCTCTTTGTTGGAGTTTTGGCTTTGTCAGTATCCAATTTTTATTTAACAGTATCTAAGCTTATTTGGCTTATCTCCCTTCTTATTTCTAATATAATTATCTATTACTTATTTTTTAAAAAGTCGGTATCAATGGCTAGAATTGAAAGTGAGTTAAAGAGACTAGAGAAATCAAATAGAGTCATATTAGGTACATCTGATCAAATTCTAAATACAAATCGTGAACTAGAAGAAGGTTCATTGCAACAGTCTGAATCACTACATGAAACAGCAATAGCTCTCGATGAAATTAATGCCATGGCAGCAAGGAGTTCATCTCATTGCGAAACCTCGATAACTCTTTCATCAGAATGTATTAATGCATCTGGGAAGGGAAAGGAAGCAGTTAATAATTTAAAAGATAGTTTTATAAAAATAAAAGATGGAAATATTTCTTTTTCAAAATATATTTCAGATTCAAATGAAAAGATTTTAGAAATTAGTAATGTAATAAAAGAGATTAATACAAGAACGAAAATTATTAATGATATTGTTTTTCAAACTAAGCTTCTTTCATTCAATGCTTCCGTGGAGGCGGCGAGAGCCGGAGAGCACGGGAAAGGTTTTTCAGTTGTAGCAGAAGAGATTGGTAACTTAGCAAACCTTAGTGGTAGCGCTGCAAATGAGATATCTAAAATGTTAGAAGAGAGTGTTCTACGAGTTGATGAAATTGTGGAAGAGAGTCAGATTGCAGTTGAAAAAATATCAGCAACGAGTGAAGAAAGTATTGAGCTAGGAGAAGTTGCAGTTACTCTTTGTGATAACTCTTTAGATGATATATCGATGAGAATTGATGAGGTAAATAGATCTGTTCTAGAAATTTCATCTGCGAGTAAAGAGCAGAGGATTGGAGTAGAGGAGATAACAAAAGCCGTAAATTTATTAAATCAAGTTAATCAAAAGATTAACCTTGTTGTAGGGCAATCTAAACAAGTTGCTTATAGCGTATCAAAAGAATCAGAGGAGTTAGATGAAGTTGTTGCTAGAATGATTTTTGCAACAACTGGTCATGAAAGAATTAAATCTAATGATGCTGAGTTGTTCGAATGGGATGACTCCTATTTGATTCATGTCGACGACATGGATGATGAACATCAAATTCTAGTCGAAAAAATAAATCTACTTGTTGAAAGTTTAAATAAAGAAACCTCTTTAGAAATGCTTCCAAAGTTTAATGATATGTGTGACTACACTGTTGAACATTTTACCCATGAAGAAGAGTTTATGCGAAGTTTCAATTATGAAGAATATGATGCTCATAAAAAAATCCATGATAACCTTCTTTCATTTCTTCGAAGCTTTGAAGAGAGTATAAGAAATGGTACTGTTGATAAAATTAAATTAGTGGGCTTTCTTAAAAATTGGCTCATAAGTCATATTATGGGGGTGGATACTAAGTATGCCGGTGTTTATCAAGAGAGCAGAGCTAAACTTACGGCTTAGCATAGGGGAGTCGTTCTAGTTTTTGAATTGAATGATAAGTATCTAGACCACTAACACAGACTGCTTGCGTATCCTCTATGTTGAGATAGCCGTCATCATTCATTATTCTCTTTGGTATCCATACTCCAAGAATTTTTAAGATGAGCATATGGGTACCATTTTCTTTAATAGAAACTTCTCTTGAAAGCTCAAGTGCTACTTTTACATGTGATTCTTTTACAAAGGGAGCTTTGAAATTTTCCAGGTATTCTTCAGTGAGGGAGCAGGCTTCAAATTCAGAAACTTCTCTCTTATATCTGGCACTTGTTTGGTGAGCATTTCTATAAATATTTTCGTTTACATGATTCAGAGTAAGTACTTTGGTCGATCTGATATTTTCGAGCGTATGTCGTGGAGAAATATCAGGCCTAATGATAATTCCAAGTAATGCTGGCGAAGCTCCAAGGTGAAAGGCTGAGCTCACAATACTTAGGTTTGTTTGTCCACTTGAAGAAATTGTACCAATTAAATTAGCAGACTTTATTCCTGACAATGAGTTAATAAAACGTACTCGTTTTCTATCATCAAAATTTTTAAACATAGTGTTAGATATGAATATTTGATTTTCATTTGTCATATTATTTAACTGCTTTGTTATAGGTGAATATTGCTCGGTGATAAGCTTCTTTGTGATCAATCATTTCCTTTGTATAGTTCTCTGTTCCATATTCTGGAACCCATTTCTTTACATAGACTAGGTCTGGATCAAATTTCTTTAATTGGGTCATAGGATTAAAAATTCTAAAGTAAGGAGCAGCGTCACAGCCTGTTCCTGCAGCCCATTGCCAATTTCCATTATTAGAGGCGAGATCAAAGTCTAGGAGTTTTGAAGCAAAGTATTTTTCGCCCCATCTCCAATCAATAAGAAGATCTTTAACTAGAAAACTTGCTACAACCATTCTTACTCTGTTATGCATATGGCCTGTGTTATTGAGTTCTCTCATTCCTGCATCGACCAATGGAAAGCCTGTTCTTCCTTCGCACCATAATTTAAACTCTTCTTTATTATTTCTCCACTTAATCGCATTATACTTTTCTTTAAACGAAGATTCCGCCACATGAGGAAAGTGATAGAGAATTTGCATAAAGAATTCTCTCCAAATGAGTTCGCTCAGCCAGGTGGCATTGGTTTGATGAGCAATAGCTACGGCCTGCCTAGTACTTATTGTGCCAAAGCGTAAATGGATACCAATAAGAGATGTCCCTTCGAGAGAGGGGATATCTCTTGTTTTGTCATAGCACTCTATTTTTTTCTTTCTCAATATTCTTGTCGGGATTTTTACTTCCCCTCTTTTGAAACCTAGTTCTTCTAGGTCATGTAAGTATTTATTAAAATTATCTGAAATATTATCAATAAGCTTTTCAGACCTAAAACTTGCAAGATCTTTGGGGCTTAAGTTCTCAAGCCATTTATTCTTATAGGGCGTATAGATAGTATAAGGAGTACCATCTTTCTTTAAAATATCATTCTTTGCAAAAATACATTGATCTTTATAGGAATTCATTTTTATAGATTTCTTTTGAAGAAGTTTTGAAATCTCTTGATCTCTTCTTAATGCGTAAGGCTCATAGTCTTCGTTGACAAATACCTCCTCTATATTGAATTCTTTCAGTATTTGAGACCAAGCTTTTTTAGGGGTGTCGAAGTATGTTTTAATGCTTTTGTTTGATGAAGATAGATCCTCATTTATTTTTATGAGAGAGTCATAAATAAAGCTAACTCTTGCATCATTCTTATCTAGGCTATCTAGAATATTTTTATCAAATATAAAGATAGGTATAACTTTTAGTCCAGACGATAGGGCGTGGTAAAAGGCTTTATTGTCTTTGATCCTTAAATCTCTTCTAAACCAGAATATATTAACTCTTTCTTTCATTATACTTCTTTTGCTAATTTCAATTCTTTAGGATAAGGCATGAAGTAGTACTGTCCATTTAAGTATGACAGTTCATATTTCTTTGTAAGCAAATCAAAAAATTTCAAGAGAACTATATGATTTATAATTCCATTTTTGAAATCTTCTAAAAGTGAAACTATTTCACTTTTCTCTTTTGCTGTTAGGTATTTCTTGAAGTACCCCATGAGATGCTGAAGAGTATTGAATCTTCTTCCTGTCGTCGCTTCTTTATTAAAAGTTTTAAACAATAAAGTTCTGTACTCTTGAAAACTTTCTTCTATGTCGTTCTTCTTTGCATTTGCGACAATCTGTCCTAGTCTTTTTAGTTCTTTAGGAGAGTGATCCATGAGGATATACTTATACTTTTGATGGAATTGTTGAAATTCGGCAGGGGTTCTCTCTGTATTCCTCAGTCTATAGTGAGCATAGACCGATTTTATAAAATTCTCCCTAAGAACTTTATTTATCATTCTTCCCGAATCAATAGTTGGGACGGATGGGAAATTACTTAAAACATTTTTTGCAAATAGTCCTGTGGATCTCGTCACGACTTTTGAATCATCAAGTTGAATAGTCTTAACGTTATCTAAACCGCATGAAGGGGATTTCTTTGTTAGAATAAAACCATCAATGCTTTTATTGCTTAATGTAGCATTCATTCTAGAGTATGTTTCTAGAGCAAGGCCTGTAAGGTCAGTGCCTTCAAATTTCTTTCTTAGTTTTATATTTTCTTTATCTTCTTTGTTAAAATAAAGATGAATCTCCTCTCTTGGAGCCCCAAGACCCATTTCCATTTCTGGACAAACGGGAACGAAATTAACAAACTTTGAAAGCTCCTGAATGATCCACTTGTCTTGGCAGTGATTTTTATCATACCTGACAAGATTTCCTAGTAAGCACGAGCTAATGGCAATATTAGGTTTAGTCATGTTCATGGCTCCCGTTAATTAAACTTTCTATCAATGACTGCATTTCTATAGTTGAAAATACTTTTTACATCTCTTGAAATAAACCAGCCAGATACAAGGTTACCAAGAATTCCAAAGGGAACTTTGTATACGATTTTATCTGAAATTAACGTTCCATTCTTTAAAGATTGAAAGTCGTGTTGGTGAACCCACTTTGAGTAAGGACCTTTGAGTTGTTCATCGATAAATGACTTGTTTTTTTCAAAGTTATTTATTTTTGTTTTCCATTTCGCAGGAATTCCATGAATTTTTAATTTATAGTCAATGAGAGAACCTGTTTTTATTTGATCGGTATTCATTCCTACAATTTTAAAACTTAGGTTTTTAGGAGTAATGGTTTCTAGGTTCTTAACATCCGAAAAAAATTGAAATACATCTTCTAGTGGAGACTTTACCCATTGATGTCGCTTAAATAAAACTTCACCCTTAACATTGTATTTTAGTATATTGCTGAGAGCTGAATAGAGGTTCTTATACTTAAACTCAAATCCTTCGGCGTCTAGATGTGTTGGAGAAACTCTTTGTCCTTCTAGGAGAATTTCAGACATTTCTCCAAAGATTAATTTTAAGACAACTCCTGGTACGGGAAAGATTGTAGGACGCTTAAGAACATTTCCCAGTACTTTTGTAAATTCAAGATTTGTAACTGGAGTAGGCGAGACACCATTATAAGAAAACTTCTTACAGTCATTGGTCATAAGAAATAGGAAAGCATTTACAAGATCATCTATATGAATCCAACTCATATACTGCTTACCTGACCCAAGCTTTCCTCCAAGACCAAGAGTAAATGGAGGAAGCATTTTTGCTAAAGCGCCACCTTCCTCACTAAGTACAACACCTGTTCTAAGTGTATGAGCATTCATTCCTTTGATGTCGTGGTCTCTTAGGGAATTTTCCCATGCTTTGCAAATCTCGGCGAGGAAGCCTTCTCCAAGAGAGTCTTCTGATGTAATAGTTTTGTCTGAAAGGCTGCTTCCGTAGATACCAACTGCAGATGAAGAAATGAACTTCTTTGGAGTAGTTGAAGACTTTTTAATCTCTCTTAATAAAATACTTGTTCCCTTAACTCTGGAATCTAAAATACTCTTCTTTCTTTTTTCACTCCATCTTCCTTCAGCAACACCTTCTCCTGCGAGATGAAAGACAATACTTACATTCTCTAGAGCTCCTTTTTCTATTGTGCCAGCAATCGGATTCCATTCACAAATTTCAATAGGAAAACTGATTTTAGATTTAGCTTTCTCTTTATTTGTAGTTAGGACTCTAATATCTTCGTATCCTTTAAGAATGAGAGTTTCTAAAAGTCTTGTGCCAATTAGGCCTGTGGCTCCAGTAATTAGTATTTTCACCTTTCTGTCTCCGCTGTTGATTAATCCTTGATTACGTATTAGACTATACACTAGTTAATCAAGATTTTGTTGAAATTAGAGTCTATTATGAAAAATATTGTCGGAATTAAAGTATTGTCAAAGGCTTGCGGTGTCCTTCCTCATTCGATTAGAACATGGGAGACGAGATATCAGGCGTTTAGCCCTGTTCGAAGTGAGGGAGGGCAAAGGCTTTATAGTGAGGAGGACCTTGAAAGAGCGAAACTTATAGGATTCCTCTTAGATCGGGAGCACTCCATCTCAGTTCTTGCAAAGCTATCTCTTTCGAGTTTGCAGACTCTTAAGAAAAACTCTGAAGACTTAGGCACTAATTCTGTAGGACTTACAGGTGTTAGTATTTCAAAATTATTCAAGCACTTAACAAATTACGATATTGATAGTGTCGCTTCAGAGCTTCAACATTTGAGAATGAGTGTTGGCTCAAAAGATTTTATCTTTAAGGTAATCTTGCCGTTGATGCAAGAAATTGGATTGAAAGTTTCTAAGGGAGTTTATTCCGTGACTCAGGAGCATATTGTTTCAACAATTGTGAGAGGGCAGCTTGGTCAAATCAACCTTCCAAATATTGGCTATACTGATCAGAGAATAGCTCTCGCAACTCCTGATGGCAATTTGCACGAGCTTTCAATTTTAATTGCAGATATTCTTTGTAGATCAAATAGAGTTACGACCTGTTATCTAGGAGCATCCCACCCCGCAGAATGCTTAGCAGAAGCAGTTAATGCTCTTAAGGTAAAAACGGTTGTTATGGGGGTCGTATCTTCTGACCAGTGGAATTACGAAAAGAATATGATCCCCTACTTAAAGAGTTTAGATAAATTCCTTATTGGAGAAACCACTGTGATTCTTGGTGGGGGATGGAGTTTAGAGTTTCCAGACTTTGAGAATATTAAAGAAATTAAAATCATGGATAGTTTTGAAAAATTTGATGAATTAATAGAGAGATCATTTTTCTAACTAAATTATTTGAAAAGTAGTACGAACTCAATTCGTACTACTTCCTATCTTTACTCTTTAGGAATTAAAATTGCGGAGTTCTTTTCATTTTCTCTAACTTCAAGTCTTGAAATCCACGCTCTATTATTAGTAAGTTTTTTGATCATTGGATTCACCTGATCATAGACATACTGAGCAGTACCTTCCATTCCTGCATTTGGAAGAACTCTGAGTTGTATAACTCCATCAATATCCAGTTGTTTAAAAGTATCTAGGAATGGATCATCAGAAGATGCTAAGAAAGTATGATCGAACATATCGTCGAGCCAAACCTTTACTTCTTTTAATCCTCCAAAGTCTACAACCCATCCTTCTTTTGTAAGTTCCGTTGATTTAAATTCAAAGTAGAACGATCTTGAGTAACCATGAACATACTTACAATGAGAATCGGCCTTCCATTGTCTATGAGTACATGGAAATCCTATGAAGTGTTTTGTTGAGATAAATTCTGTCATTCATATTCCTTAGTTATTATCTATAAAGTCTTTTAAAAATTGATCAACTCTATCCAAAGAGCTCTTTCTCCAAGAATTCGCTTGACTCTTAAGTGCTTCAAAACTCTTAGGATCTTCTTTACTTAGGGCATCTCTCTTTTTGTCTTCTGTGTGTAAGAGACTAAAGCTATACCACTTATTATTCTTTGTTCTAATGAATCCCGCAATATTATTTACAAAATCAAGTGAACCCGTTTTTGCAAAAACTCTTAGATTATAGTCGGGCTCAGCAAGTCTATTTCTAATCCAGCCTGATTGTCCAGAGTAGGAGAGGAGGCTAAGTAGTGTGTGATTTTTCCAAGATTTAGTGAAATTATTTTTTAAAAAGGTAGAAATATCTTTGGCCGTTAATTCATTATTAATTGATAGACCAGAGGCATTAAATATTTTTGAAGGATTTTTTGAATTAATATATCTAGCGAGATCTATGGCACAACCTTGTTGATTTAGAGGTTTGATCTTTGCTCTTGTACAGGCGCGAAGAGCAATCGCTTCAGCTAGAAGGTTATTAGAATATTCCATTGTAAGAGTGGCTAAACTCCATAGAGGTAGACTTTCTTCAATTGAGATGAATCTCGCATTCTTTGGAAGCTTCTTCATTGCTACATTTTGAATTTCAATTCCAAATGATTGAAGATGGAAGTTTAAAAGGTTCGTGCTCCACATTCCTGCATCTCTAATTGGAAGATCTGTTCTTAGAGAAAGCTTCGCTCCTTTTTTCATCCACCACGACTCTTGATCACTATCTTTCCATCTAAAGTCTTGAGTTGGCATGAAACCACTTTTCGCTTCTTCAATCTTTAATGGCATTCCTGGGATAATTGATTTAGGTGGACGACTACTCGTCCAGATACTTAGACGATTAAATTCTGCATTGAGTGCTCCAACACTTGGGTTATAAGTTTGATCACCGAGACCTAGCTTGGAGAGAGTATCAACCTGTGGGAATAGAGTGTTATCGTAGAAAAGTGAACCAGAGACTTTTCTGATACCTTTTCTTAGTACAGCTAAAGCTAGGTTTATTAATTGAGGATGATTTAAGTAAGGATCTCCATCGCCCACGAGGTAGAGATCACCTTGAAGAGTGTCCCCAAAAATTTTTCCTGTATAGAAAACTCTAGTCTTAAATGTAAAGTCAGCTCCAAGCGTATCTAGAGCGTAAGACATACTGAAAACTTTCAAGACTGATGCTGGAGTAATAACTTCTTCATCTGACTGTGTGAATATTTTAGCACCTTGAATTTCAGAGAAGTTAATAGAGACTTTTTCACTCTTTGTATTTTTAAATTTAAACTCAAATGAGTGAGAATTTAAAGTCAGGAGACAAATTAGACTAATTCTTAGGAACTGGATCATAACCGCCTTTATGGAATGGGTGACATTTTGAGATTCGTTTTAAACTATAGAATAGTGCAAGATGAAGAGGAAGTGAAGTGATGGCCTCTTTCGTATAATGAGAGCAACTAGGGTAGAAACGACACTTACTTCCAAAGATTGGGGAGATGGCCACTTGATAGATTTTAATAAGAAAAATGAGTAACTTCCGCATAGCTTTTTATAGCATTAAGAAGTTACTCTTGGCCAATAGACGATTGATTTTGAGGGTTAGATACTAACTGTTCTTCTTTGACTTAGGAGTTGGTGCAGATCCATTTGCTGGGCCTCGACACCTTTCATTAAAGAGATGAATTTCTTTCTATTATTATTCCAATTCTTAGATTTATATTCAGTAAGTTTCTCGAATTCTTCAATGGCCAAATTAAAATCTTTTACCATCTTCACGAATTGATCCTTATGATTTTCTATGATTCTCTGATTTGATTTTAAAATCTTATCTTTAAGCATTTGCACTCTCTTGTGGGTAACAACTATTTTTAAGGTTTGATCTTCTAGGAAGTAGCCTCTCATAGATTGAATCTCTTCACTTAAAGTCTCTGTCTTTACAAGGTTTGCTGAGGGCTTAAAAGCAATGACAAGAGCGAGAATGATTAATGGCTTTATAATTAGTAGGGCTGTTAATTTATTTTTCATGTGAACTCCTTTTCTTCATTACCTGAGACCCTCTTGATCTCACTCTTGGTAAAGCAAGGCGTATGCCAAAAGTAACATATTGAAATCTTGTAAAAGCTGGTGTCACCTTAGGGGTAATGGGGCAAGAATGTCCTCCAATATGAAACTACTTTGGCCTAACTAATTGTAAATACTCTACCAATGGAGCTCACAGTCTTTACAGCTTTTGGGCGGTGGAGCATATTAGAAAAAAATAAAGAGGGAAAGCGTGTACGATTACGACGAGCAGAGAGAAAAAATCAGACAAAAGAGAGAGAAGGCCCAAGAGCTTCTTCGGGCCAAAAGACCTTCGAATCTAGAAAAGAAACCAGACTGGTTTAAGGTTCGCTTGCCTGGTGGAGATAATTATAAAGATCTAAAAAAGAATCTTCGAGAAAATAAAATATGGACTGTTTGCGAAGAGGCGAGTTGTCCTAATCTCTCAGAGTGTTGGGCCGCCAAGACTGCAACAATGATGATTTTGGGAGGAACTTGTACTAGGGCCTGTAAATTTTGTCATGTAGATACAGGAAACCCTCAAGGAGTTATTAACGAAGAAGAAATCGCTAATGCTGCCAATATGGCAAAGGTGATGTCTTTAAATTATTTAGTAATTACAAGTGTTGATAGAGATGATCTTCCTGACTTTGGAGCTTCTCACTTTGCTAAAGTTATTGAATCTGTAAGAACTCATCACCCTTCTACTTTTGTGGAAGTTTTAATTCCTGACTTCAACGGGGTTGAGGAGCATATGCTAACTCTTGGCAACGCAAGACCATTTGTTATCGCTCAAAATATTGAAACAGTCGAAAGACTTACTCATGTTGTAAGAGATCGAAGGGCCGGTTATACAAAAACTCTAGATTGTTTAAAATTTTATAAAGAGAAGTTTCCTAAAACGACAACGAAAACTTCTGTTATGGTAGGTCTTGGTGAAACACTTGATGAATTAATTGAGTGTATGGATGATCTACGTTCGGTTGATTGTGACATTATCACTTTTGGTCAGTATCTAAGACCAACTCCAAGACATCTTCCTGTTACTAGGTATTATAAACCTGAAGAGTTTGAAGAACTTAAAAATATTGCCTATGAAAAAGGATTTAAGTTTGTTGCAAGTGGACCGCTCGTAAGAAGTAGTTACAAGGCGGCAGATTACTTGAAGCATTTGAGAGACCAAGGATTTGATATTTGATTTTCTTTGAGGGCATAGACCTTATTGAGTTTGATCTAAAGCTAGAGAATATCTTCTCAAAGGGCAGAGACACGTTCTTTATAATTAAAGAGAATTGGGACTATGAACTTGCTCTAAAGTTTCAAGGAGAGATAATTCAAAAAGTCTCTGTTAATAAAGAAAAGAAAGTCTTTATTATTTGTAACCATTCTCATTGCCTAACTCTTGGTAGAGGACTTCAAAGAAGAACTAAAGCAGATAATAATCTAGTTGATTTTGACGAAAAGCTTCGAGGAGAAATAGAAGTTCCTTTATATGATATCAAAAGAGGAGGGGGAATTACCTTTCACTACCCAGGGCAGCTGGTTCTCTATCCAATTATTAGTTTAGAAAATCAAAAACTTAAAGTAATGGACTTTCTAAAAGGAGTTCTTCGAGAAATTCAAGATCTCTTAGAAACACAATTCTCTATAAAGAACTTAACGTGTGAGCACGACTTAATAGGCCTTTGGCATGAAGATAAGAAGCTTGCTTCTATTGGACTTTGTTCTCATAAGTTCATTACTTATCACGGGCTTGCTCTAAACCTTTATAGAGATGAGAAGATGCAGGCCCTTCTAACGAAAGTATATCCTTGTGGACTTAGTGGAAGTCGCTATATTTGTTTGGAGGAAGTCGTCTCAGGAAGGGAGGATTTCTTTGAAGTAATTTCTATGAGCTTATTAAAGGGAAGCTCAAAATCTAATTCTCTCTTTATCTAAAAAACTTCTTAGTTTGCTAGAATAATTGTCCCTGTTTTGGTACTTTGTTTTGATGAAAACAAAGAAAGAACGCGCAGCGTACATAGATGAGAAACTTGAAGAACTCTTCCCAGAAACCCCTGTTCCTTTAGATCACACAAATCCATATACATTATTGATTGCTGTCTTACTTTCTGCTCAGTGCACGGACATTAGAGTGAATCAAGTAACTCCAGCTCTCTTTGCAAAAGCTACTTGTCCTGAAGATATGATAAAGTTAACGGTTGCTGAAATTGAAGCGATTGTGAAGCCTTGTGGTCTTGCGCCTAGAAAAGCAAAGGCGATTCATAGACTCAGTGAAATACTCTTGGAGAAGCATGGCGGAGAAGTTCCTGCAAACTTTGAAGATCTAGAAGAGCTTCCTGGTGTCGGACATAAAACGGCCGGAGTTGTTCTCGCTCAATCATTTGGGATACCTGCATTTCCAGTCGACACTCATATCCATAGACTTGGACAACAGTGGGGGCTGACTAATGGGAAGAATGTTGTTCAAACTGAAAAAGATTTAAAGCGGTGTTTTCCAAAAGATCGCTGGAATAAGCTTCATTTACAAATTATCTTCTTTGGTAGGGAATATTGTACTGCAAGACAATGTGACGGTCTTCAGTGTGAGCTCTGCCAAGCATGTTTCCCAGATAGAAAGAGACCTAAGAAATACCAAAAGGCTTAATAATGAAAGTTGAAAGAATTGAAGATATTGATGCAATTGTAACTAGAAGAGACTCAAAGATTGCTGTCGTTGTCCTACATGGGTACGGTGCTACTTTTCAGGATTTCGTTCCATTTGCAGACATCGTAATTAAGGATAGAAATCCATCTTGGTTTTTCTTAAATGGTATCCAATCTGTTTCAATGGGTCCTTATGAAACAGGAAGATGTTGGTTTCCAATTGATATGTATGGGCTAGAGAAAGCTCTTAATAACGGAACTTTTACAGACTTCTTTAAAGGACATATTCCAGAAGGAATTGAAGAAGCTCGAAATAAAGTTAAAAGTGTTCTTTTGAAACTTAAAAGTGAATTCGATGAAGTTTACTTAGGTGGTTTCTCGCAGGGGTCTATGGTAAGTGCTGATATTGCTTTTCATAATCCAGAATTAGTAGATAAGCTTTTCTTGCTTTCATCGACAATGGTTGCAGAAGACGTATGGAAGAAGGCCTGCCATACGAAGCTTCCTTTTAAGATATTCCAAAGTCATGGCATCAGTGATCCTGTTCTTCCAATAGTTGGGGCGAGAGATTTAAAATTATTTTTAGAGAAGTCTGAGAATACTCCTGAGTATATAGAGTTTCAAGGTGCACATGAAGTTCCACCTGTTGTAGTTAATGGACTAGATAAATTTCTAAGAGAGTCGTAGATGAAAGTAAGTGGAAATATTTTAAAAATGAAAACGACTCTCTCTTCCCCGGTGAAGTATGAACTTCCAATTGGAGAAGAGCTTCTACTTATGAATGACTTAATCGGAAAGAAAGTTAAGCTTACTTTCGATGGTCAGATAAATTGTATTTCAACAGGTGAGAAAATTTCGAAGAGCTACAATCAGGGCTATTCTTTTAGGGCCTCTCAAAAACTTGCTGCCTGTGATATCTGTATTGTGAAACCTGAGCTATGTCACTTTGCGGACGGAACTTGCCGTGAGCCAGAGTGGGGAAAGGCAAATTGCTTTCAACCTCATATTGTTTATCTCTCTGTTTCAAGTCATTTGAAAATTGGAATAACAAGAGAGTCTCAAGTTCCAACCCGTTGGATGGATCAAGGGGCGACCTATGCACTACCAATTCTTAGGGTTGATGATCGTCTAACTTCTGGGCTTATAGAAAAAGAAATTTCAAAGTCTTTGTCCGATAAAACAAATTGGAGAAAGATGCTTCAAAATGATGTGGATGAAATTGATCTAGAGGAAGCGAGAGAAAATCTCTTTGAAGAATTTGCAGATTTATTAGACGATTTCGATGCGGAAGATTTAGATGAAGAAGTTATTCACATCGAATATCCTGTGAATGAGTATCCAACAAAAATTAAATCACTTGGTTTTGATAAGAATCCAGAGATAGAGGGAACTCTAAATGGGATTAAGGGGCAGTATTTAATTTTTGACTGCGGTGTGATTAATATGAGAAAGCATCAAGGATACTTTATATCAGTAGAGTTCTAAAGCTACCTTGCGACTTTTTGTAAGCTTATAATTTCTTTATTACTAAAAATTCTAAAAAATGTGAGGGGAACTTCTACTTCTAATTCTTCGTTTGTCTCAATGACTCGAACAAGTAAGCTTCCGCGAAGATTTCCTGTTGAAGTTCTCATTGTATGAAACTCTGAGTAGTCGTAAGAGTCTCCGGCAGGGACCCATGCTTGCTCTTCATTGACCTCATCATACTCAATACAAACTTCTTTCCTCTTTCCATCTCTAAAGAAGAGAGTTTTTCCAAGAATTTGAATATCACTTTCTACACCATTACTTATAGTAATAGTGTAATTGAAAACATAGTCCTTCTTGGCCGGTTGAGATAGTTCTGGGATATAAATCGGTTCCACTTTTACTGAAAGAGTATGAACCTTTCTAAGCTCTAGCATGACTTCGTCCTATCGTTGAGCGCACTTAAATTAATTTTATACGGTTTTGAATTTTAGTAAAATCAATATTCCCTAAAGAGACTTAGAAGATCTCTTAAGTTTGAATAATGGCAATAATTTGAGGGAGTTAATTTGACCTATATAGAATTAATTTCCTCGTAAAAACTAGATATTATGGGGAAATATTTACATTTTTAAATATATTTTATCGTCAAAGCTTCGGTGATTTCTTCACTCTCTAAGTAGTTGAAAGTAAAAAATATGATTGAACGTGGTACTCTTTTTCTAGTTTTAAAGTTATTTGAATTGGCAGGGAGAGAGACTATGTCCGAACAGAAAATTGAAATAGAGATATCTGATGACATGGAAAAAGAGTTTGAAGAAATGGCCGAGAGAAAATTAGAAAAGTATTCAGAGCAGCTCGCTTGCTCTAAGAGATCTTCTGGAGAAGATTAGTTACCAATTGTCTAAACCTAATTCAATTTGAGACATGAATTTTTTCACGCGTTCTAGAAAGTCCTTATAAGCAGGGGACTGAAGCCAGTTGTTAAGGTCCCATTTTTTAGGACTTGGAGTGAGTGTGGAGTCTGCGAGAAAAGCGTAAAGGGAATCATCAGCTGAAATTATCTTCAAAGGATTTTCTTCACCTTCATAATGAGTAAGTCTATCCAAGTGTTCTTTATTATCAATTGTAATAACTTTTCCTGAGAGAACTTCGTATTCTTTTTCTACAAGCATAGGGTAGTCTTCGTTTTCTACATAGTAAGCTTGAAAATTACTTATTTCTTTTATTGGAAGTTTATCTAGGCGAATGTGATTCTCTCCAAGAACAATATTTAAGACATCTTGGCTTAAAAGTGATCCAAATACGAAAATCTTCAATTTTTCTCGTGGTTGAGTTCAATCGTCATACTATACTTCTCTGCTGCAGAGTTTAGTATTTTATCGAGTGTCTCTTTCTTTATGAGAAGATCAATTACTGATACATAATGTTCAATTGGAATAGGGCACCCGTCTTCACAACTTAGATCACTTGTGTAAAGCTCTACTAGAGCAATAGGGTCTTGGTTTTGAAAATTGGAGTACCACTTAAAGAAACTTTCAATTTTCTCTGTAAAAGCTTCAATGAGTTCGTTATTAGTCATCTCGCCAAAATTGAAGAGAAATCTTCCCGAATCCATTTTCTTGCCATTGATCATTAAATGAACAACGCCACGAGAGTTAATTGCTAAAGTATTATTTAAACATTTTGGACAGTACATTCACATATTCTAAAGCAAAGTTAATTATTCTCAAAGTGAAATAATAAGTAAAATAAGCTATTATAGAGGAAATAAAAGGAGTTTATGTGATACGCGATTATAAATTTTTGAAAACTATTGATGGAAAGGAATTGCACTTAGAAGTTTCTGAAAGTGGAAAGAAGAAGTGGTTAATTGTTACACATGGAATAGGTGAGCATTTAAATAGACATTCTTATATTGATGAGCTCTTTGGAAATAGCTTCAATATATTAAAGTACGATATTAGAGGTCACGGAAGAAGTCAGGGGGGAAAGAGAGGATATGTTGAAGACTTCTCACTTTTCTTTAGTGACTTAAAAGAAGTTATACTCTTTTTAAAGAAATCTTATAAAATGGAAAGTTTTTGTTTATTTGGACACTCGATGGGAGCTCTCATTACTGCGGGCTATATGCAAACTCTAGCTGATGAGGAAAATTATCCTGATGCTGTTTTTCTAAATGCTCCTCCTGCAGGCTTTCCAGGAGCTCTTGGAGAGTTAATGAATATCTCACCCATTGGTTTTGTTCAAAAGTTAGCGGGGATGCCATTTTCAATAAAGCTTGGAGGTCTTGTTGATCTTAATTATCTTTCTCATGATTCAAGAGTAAAAGAGAAGTATATTGAGGATGAATTTAATATTTTGAAGCCTCACTCAAAACTCTTATTTGAAATGGTAAAAGCTTCAAAAGAAGTATTCTCAAAGCCTCTTAGAATCACTTGTCCATCATTTGTCTCATATGGAACTGAAGATAGAGTCGTTAGTATTGGCCAATTGAAGCACTACTTAAGTATGGTAGATAAGAGTTTTAAAGTTCAGCCAATTGAAGATGCTTATCATGAAACTCACAATGAGATTGAGAAGTACAGAACACCGTATTTTGAATTCTTAAAAGAGTCATTAATTTCAGTTTTATAATAGGATTACTTGTGGATATAAATGTAGAAATAAAAAATCTCTTCTTACTCAATGTTCTTGATTGTGACTATGCACTAGCTCTTTATATTCAGGGAGCCGAGTCTTTAGAATTATTATCATCAACGAATAATTCTCTTGGTGTTTTAAATTTTAAAAAAGAAAAGGTTGAAAAGAAAAGAGAGCTCATGCTTCCAATAGAGTCTTTTGGAAAAGTTATAGGTGCACTGCAAGTAAAAATACCTTTAAAGCATGAACTGACTGAGAGGCAAAGTCTAATCCTTAGTGAGCTTACACAGAGTTTGTCTCCTATTTTAAGAGGAGGGACTGACTCTAGGGAATTAACTTATAATGTTGAGGTTTATAAGTGGATTCTTGAAGCAAAGAATATGATTCCAAAAATTGCCGACTGGATAGGGATTTACTATAAAACAGAGTACTTGATTGAGAAAAAGTCTGAGGACTTACTTCTTGGCCCTTATATCGGAGAGTCTACAGAACATGTGAAGATTCCTATTTCTGAAGGTCTTTGTGGGCTCGCTCTAAGAGAGGAGCGAGTTGTAAATATTGAGGATGTTCATAGTGATGAAAGACATATTGCTTGTAGTTTAAAAACAAAGTCAGAGTTAATTATACCTCTTCAAAATTCCTACGGGGACTGCATTGCTGAACTTGATATCGACTCTAATCTTCAAGCAGCTTTTTCAAAAGAAATCGAAGAGAAGATGAAAGACTACTGTCTAACTTTTCCTTTAAAGTAGCTCGTATTTAAGAAGAAAGTTTCTAATAAAGTTTAATCCATTCTTAAAAGCGAGCTCCTGTTGGTCTTTTGAAATAAGAGTATCTTTTAAAGTACTAGATACAAAGAACTTCGAAGCTTCGGGATGTCCTTGAACACCTATAAAGGGAAGCTCTGTATGAGCGATGATTTCATTTTGGCATTCTTTGGATGTAGCAAGTCTTTCTAGGTATAGTGGAAGATCTGTGACTTGAAAATTGTGTGCCACAAAGAAAGTCGCCTCCCCCTCATTTTCTATTTTAATTTTTCTCACACCATTATGGGGAAGCTCTCCACTATTCTTAGTGACCTTTGCACCGTAGTAATCGGCCATGAGTTGATGACCGAAGCAGATACCTAGGACGGGGATTCCTTCATTAAGTTTTCTATGAGTAAATTCAGCGAGCTCTTTCTGCCAAGAAAGTCTGTCTTCAACATTAGAATAACTTCCAAGGATTATATATGCACTTGAGGTGTCGCAAGTTAAGCTATCCATTCCAAACATTGAAGGGCAGTGGAATTTCATAGGTATAAGGAAAGAATCCACTAGTCGATTGTAGCAATTATTTGTTAGTGTTTCGGTAGCACAATCAATAACGGAGATAACTTTCATGGACGCAATCCTAAGTACTAAGTTGGGTAAATTCTATATTCAGTATTCTAGTAAAGGATTAAGTTTACTCTCGTTTACAATTCCTCGCAAAGTTGAATCATCATCTGCGGATCAAAAATTTATAAAGACTGTTACTAAAGAGCTAAATGATTATGCAGATGGAAAGTTGAAGAAATTTTCAATTAAGCTTGATCTTGAAGGGACTGAATTTCAAAAGTCTGTTTGGAAGCAGTTACAGAAAATTAAGTACGGTGAAGTTAAGTCCTACGGAGAGATTGCTAAAGCGATTAATCTAGAAGGTGGTCAAAGAGCAGTAGGGGGAGCTAATAATAAGAATAGGATTCCAATTATTATTCCTTGTCACAGAGTCATTAAATCAGATGGTGGTTTAGGTGGTTATGCAGGTGGATTGAGATTAAAAGAAAAGCTACTCGCAATTGAAGGAGTAGCTATTAATATCTAGTCTTACCCTTTAGACCCACCTGGTCCTTCATCGTTAAATGGAGGCTTAGGATCTTTAGATGCTGAAAGAATAATATAGCTAGGTTCGGCCTTTAGTCTGTCAGGTTTTCCACAACCTTCTTTACATCTTGGCCCTTCATCGTTGAATGGTCTCTGCTTTTGAGTTTTTCCAGCAGCGCTCACGCTTGTCATCACACTAAAAAGAATTGAACAAATAATTAATAATTTCATAATTCCCTCTCACAGAAATAAGTCTTACTTGTTCAAAATGGACTTGTTTTCTCTACGTGTCAAAAAAGTTTTTTCTATATAAAATATATTGACACGGTGTTTCGGTAACTTAGAGATTTGATGTAAGAAAATGGTTGAAACTGTCAGAAGAAAAAGTGGAGTTGGTGTCAAAACTGTACCAACTCCAAGAGATTACTTAGGCCTTAATGAGTGATTCAAGATGCTTTACACGAACTAGTGCAGGAGGATGAGAATGATAGAATTTACTATATCCTGGGTCTGGAGTAAGTGTACTCGCATTATGCTTGTAAAGTTTTACAAGTGCGGTAATTAGGTCTTTGGCATTAGCATATTGGCTTGCAAATTCATCAGCTTCAAATTCATACTTTCTTGAAGTCATGGCATTAAGTGGAATCAGTCCAAATGTATAGACTCCAGATACCATCATAAAGAGAAGTAGGGCCGCGTGAATACTTGGTGTGGCCACTCCATGTCCAGTAAAGAAAGGAACCCAGTCAGCTAGGAATCCTAGAATTGCAAAACCAATGAAACTTAGAATTACAGATTTAACTAAACCTTTCACGATATGTTTCTTTTTAAAATGTCCGAGTTCGTGAGCGAGAACAGCTGTCACTTCATCAGGTGAAAGATTTTTAATAAGAGTATCAAAGAAGACAATTCTCTTGTTCTTTCCAAATCCCGTGAAGTAAGCATTCCCATGACTACTTCTAATACTTGCGTCCATAACAAAGAGACCGTTACTTTCAAACCCAGTCTTATCTAAAAGAGCAACAACCTTATCTTTAACTTCACCTTCTTCAAGCTCTGAAAATTTATTAAAGAGAGGTGCGATGAATCTTGGATACGCCCAAATAATTACGAATTGAGTAAGAGTGAGAAAAACCCACGCATAAGTCCACCAATAAGTTCCGAGGGCATTCATGATCCAAAGAATAGCGTAGATAATTGGAAAGCCAATAACTGCACCTAGGGCAATTCCTTTGAGCATATCAATGATAAATGTTTTAGGAGTCGTCTTATTAAAACCAAATTTCTCCTCTAAAACAAAAGTAGAATAGATTGATTGTGGCAGTCCCAGAAGAAGGCTAATTAGCATATAGATGGCAAAGAAGAAAACGCCGGTTGTTAACTCCGAGAGACCAAAGCTTTTTGCAAATTTATCTAGCGCCTCGATTCCACCACCAAGTGTCCAAATCAGGAGAATAACAAGCTCAACGAAATTAAAAACTTTAGAAACTTTGATTTTTGCAATTGAATAATCTGCAGCTTTTTGATGATCTTCCAAAGTGATCTGACCACTAAATTTCTCAGGTACAGAATTTCTATTGGCCAAGATGTGCTTTCTATTTCTATTATCGAGATACGACTCAATGAGAGATTTTGAAAAAAGAAAGAATAAGAAGGCCTTAGTTACGGCTTCAGCTGCTTGCATAATTGTCCTCAGTGATTTGAGTTAATGAAATAACATAGAGATTTTACTCGTAATTAAAAATAGGTGTCAAAGTGCTTGTTCATCAAATCTATACTTTTAGTCCACTTAGAAACTTTTCTTATTTAATTGAAAGAGAAAATGGAAATGCGGTGTGTGTCGATCCGTTTGACGCAAATCAAATGCTCGACTTTGCTTCTTCCCTAAATTTAAAAATAGAAATGATCATTAATACCCATGAACATCTTGATCACTATTGCGGAAATGCAGGTATCGTAGAGAAGACTGGAGCTAGGGTTTTGGCACATATAAATGCCAAAGGGAAAATCCCTCATGTTGATGAGTATTTATCCTTAGGAGACTGCGTCGCTGTAAGAGATGGAGAGCTAGAGGTTATGGATACTCCTGGGCATACTTTTGCGCACTTGTGTCTAAAGTATATTTACCAGAAAAAAGTAGTGGCCATTTTTACGGGAGATACGCTCTTTAATGCAGGAGTTGGAAATTGTCATAACGGTGGGGACCCGGCAGTTCTTTATAAGACTATTAGTGAGCAGTTTCATTCATTGGAAGACCATGTCATTCTCTATCCTGGGCACGATTACATTCAGAATAATTTAGAATTTACTCTGGATAGAGAACCCAGTAATAAATGCGCCTGCACTTGGCTTGAGAAAGTAAAGAGCGCTGATTCAACAAAAATGAATTTTAAAGTGGCAGATGAGAGAGAGTTTAATACTTTCTTTAGATTAAATAATGAAGAAATTGTCAGTCGACTAAGTGGTAATGTAGAGTCAGAAAAAGAAATTTTTCTAAGATTAAGAGAATTGAGAAATAAATGGTAAGGAGAAAGCATGTCACTTCCAAAAGTAGGTAATTTAGCACCAGCATTTACAATGGTTAATCAAAATGGTGAAAAAGTCTCTCTTAAGGACTTTAAGGGTAAGAAGAATGTTGTTCTCTATTTCTACCCAAAGGCAATGACACCTGGTTGCACTGTTCAAGCTCAGGGGATCAGAGATAGTAAAGCTATTCTTAAGAAGTTAAATACTGTTGTGCTAGGGGTTTCTCCTGATGAAGAAAAGAGGCTTGTAAAATTCATTGAAAGAGATGAGCTAAATTTTGATTTACTTTCAGATCCTGAACATAAAATTACTGAGAAGTATGGTTGTTGGGCCTTAAAAAAGTTTATGGGAAAAGAGTATATGGGCGTTGTTAGAACGACTTTTATAATCGGAAAAGACGGAAAGCTACTTCATATTATGGATAAGTTCAAAACTAAGACGCATCATGATGATCTAATTGAATGGCTTAACGTTAATCTTTAAGTATCCGAAAAGAGAGATGGTTTCTTTCATCTCTCTTCTAAATAAATTTCATAATTAATCAAACTTTGACATAAGAATTCTAGAAAAACAGTGAGGACTTTGCTAGAAAGGGGAAACCAACCTTTCAGGAGAATTACTTTGAAATCACTCTTAATTTCGTTAGTTATATTTGCAAGTCTTCCATGTCTTGGGAAATCTATTGAGCTTATGTCTTACAATGTTGAGAACCTCTTCGATATAGTTCACGATGAGGGTAAGAATGATTGGACTTTCCTACCAGAGAAAGTAAAAGGAAAGAAAGAGGCCTGCAATAAAGTTAAGTCAAGCTATAGAAAGAAAGAATGTCTTGAGACAGATTGGGCCAAGGACAACTTAGAAGTAAAAATAGAAAATATCACAAAAGTTATTAGAAGGGATGATAAGCTTCCTGATATTTTAGCTCTCGTTGAAATTGAAAATGAGAACGTCGTTGCTCAATTAGCAAAATTTCTTGGTTACAAGAAGTTTGTTGTTTCAGATTCTCCAGATAAGAGAGGGATTGATCTTGCTATTCTTTGGAAAGAGTCTGATGAAGTAAAGTTTCTTTCTAAGAAAGAGCTTGTTTTAAAGGGAGAGTTTTTTAAAGAGAGACCAAGTCGAAATATTCTCGAAGTTGAATTTCTAATTGGTAAGAAAGAAAAGCTAACGGTATTCGTAAATCACTGGCCATCTCTTTCTAACCCAACAGAAACGAGAATTATTGCGGCTAATACGCTTCGAAAGAGAACGCAAGCTATCCTAAAAAAGAATAAGAATCAAAATATAATGGCAGTAGGGGATTTTAATACAATCGATAAGAATTTTCCTCATCCTTTTAAAACGGTTCTTTATAAGGGAGAGCTTTACGCAGATCTACACACAACATTTAGTGACGATAAGTCGATAAGTTGGAATATCAAAAATCAAATGGCTCCAGGAACATACTTCTACGGAAGAGAAATGACATGGAATCTTCTCGACAGAATATTTTTCTCTAAAAATCTTCTGAACAAGTCAGGGCTTGAAATTGATGTACCGTCTTATAGAATCTATTCACCATCTTTTATTACTAAGACATACGAGTATAGAAGCAAGGGGAAATATCTCTACGGTTCAACAGTTAAAGGAACTCCCTTTAGAGCTGAACACAATTCAACGTCAAATAGCAGAGCGGGATATTCAGATCACTTTCCATTAATTGTAAACTTGAAGTATTAAATTGAAAGAAGAAACAACACCCCTTAAAAGATTACTTGCCTATATGCGAACTAGACACAGAGATGTCTGGCTCGCTTCTATTTACTCAATCTTAAATAAAGTCTTTGATATTGCTCCACCTCTTCTCATTGGTATGACTGTTGATGTTGTTGTAAAGAAGCAGGAATCTTTTGTTGCGAGCTTTGGATTTAAAACAATGATGGAGCAAATTTATGCCATCGCTGTTCTAACTATTGCCGTTTGGGTCTTGGAATCTTTCTTTGAATATCTACTAAAGGTAAAATGGAGAGGGCTTGCTCAAAATGTTCAAAATGATCTTAGACTTGATACTTATACTCATGTTCAAAAATTAGAACTTAGTTACTTTGAAAATAAGAGTACGGGAAACCTTATTTCTATTATGAATGATGACGTCAATCAACTTGAACGTTTTTTAGATGATGGAGCAAACTCACTTATCCAAGTCGGAACAACTGTAATAAGCATTGGAATTATTTTCTTTTACTTTTCTCCACTTATTGCAGCACTTTCTTTTCTTCCTGTTCCAATCGTTCTCTTTGGTTCTTACTTCTTTCAAAAGAAAATTGAGAGAAGGTATAAAAACGTTAGAGATAATGCAGGTCTTCTAAATAGTATTCTTAATAATAATCTCTCAGGTATTGCAACCATCAAGAGTTATTGCGCGGAGAAGTTTGAAATATCCAGAATAAAAGAGCAGAGTTCTAATTACGCTGAAGCAAATTTTTCGGCCATAAAAATTAGCTCTCTCTTTTCTCCTTTGATTAGAATGGTTATCCTTTGCGGTTTTTTAATGACTATGATTGTAGGGGCTCATAAGGTTCAAAGTGGTGTCCTTGAAATAGGCTCTTACAGTGTTCTAATCTTTTTGACTCAGAGACTTCTTTGGCCTTTAACATCTCTTGGACAGACATACGATCTCTTTCAGCGAGCGATGGCTTCTGCTAATAGAATATTTGATTTAATGCAAACTCCTCTTGGTATTAGAGATGGGGAAATTTCAAAGGCTGATCTAAGTGGAGAAGTTCATTTTAGCGATATAACTTTTGCTTATGAAGAAGGTTATGAAGTTTTAAAGAATATTGATATCAAAGTAGGAGCTGGGGAAACAATTGCAATTGTTGGCTCAACTGGGTCAGGTAAAAGTACCTTGGTAAAACTTCTTCTTAGATTCTATGATTGTACAAAGGGATATATTTCACTTGGTCAAAATAAGGTCACAGACATTTCTCAAGAAGACCTTAGAAAGAGTATCTCATACGTTGGACAAGACAATTATCTCTTCCATGGAACTGTTAGAGAAAATATCGCTTATGGTATAACTAATGCTAAAATTGATTTAATTATTGAGGCTGCGAAGATGGCCGAGGCCCATGATTTTATCATGGCACTCCCAAACGGATATGAAACAATTGTTGGGGAGAGAGGGCAGAAGTTATCTGGTGGGCAGAGGCAGAGGATTTCAATTGCTAGAGCTATAATGAAAGATTCTCCCATTTTTATATTTGATGAAGCAACTTCTGCTGTTGATAATGAAACAGAAGCAGCGATTCAAAGATCTTTAGATAGAATAACTAATGAAAAAACGACAATAGTCATTGCTCACAGGCTTTCAACTATTCGACACGCTCACCAGATTTATGTTTTAGAACAAGGGCGCGTAAAAGAAAATGGCACACATGAGGAATTACTTGGTTTAGATGGCATTTATAAAGGTTTATGGAATGTTCAGACTGGGGATAGCTTAGAAGCGTAATAGCATTTCATATTTTCCAGAGGCTTTTAACTTTCTAATTCCTTCGTCTAGCTTGGAGGCAAGTAATTTAGATTTGGGACTTTGGAGATTGAAGGCGACATAGATATCGCTCATATGATTTGGTATCGCTTTTTTCACTTCATTTGCCCGCGGATTTTTTCTTAAATAATACTTTGCAACTTCATCAAACATAATTGTCAGCGAAACTCTCTTCGTAACGATCATACTAATGATTTGTTCTTGTGTGTTGACGTAGAAAATTTTGAAATTCTTTTTATACTTTTCAAAGTTATTACCGTATTCATATCCCCTAATAAGCACTAGTGATGTTCCATTTGGAATTTCTGAAATATTTTTAAATTTAAAATCATAGTCAGCATGATGAAAGAAGGATGCTTGAGATTTTAAGATAGGTTCATTCCCAAAGTGATATTGCTTCTGAGTTGATTCTTGTTTGGTAACACTGTAGCAGCCATCTAATTCTCCATTGCTAACAGTTCTTAGCGCTCTAATATACGGGAAGACTGTTATTTTTACTGGGATAGAGACTTCATTAAAAGCTGCACCAACAATATTAGTGGCTATTCCTTTTCCTAATTTATCAGAATAGGGTGGCCAGCTATCTTCAACTGCCAAATTTGCTTCTAAAGAAAGTACTGAAAAATTAAGAAGCAGAAGAATAAGTGTAATAAAAATTTTCATTTCACAAGACTAATATAAAAAGATGAATTTAGTATGGGTAAAAACATTCAAAATCAATAAATCTTATCTTAGATCCCATTAAAACTTTCATATTTCCACCGTACTTTGATTTTCTTTCTTCAGGAGGAAGGGTTTCTTCTTTTACGATTTTAAATGGAACAGGGTGGCAAACAGCTCTCATTCTTGAAATGGCCTTATTTCTTCTCATTTTTGTCAGCTGATCAATGCCATAAGGATTGTAGACTACTGTTCCACCAATATTTTTACCATTTTTAGTAAGAATAATTTCTAATTCAGGGGCAATTCCCTTTGTTGTGCTGGCGCACCCGGAAATAAATGCCGCAATAAATATCAAGGATAATATTTTTTTCATAAGCTGTCCTCTTTAGTCACGTCTTCTAGAATTTCGAACGGGACTGTTTTGTGCAATGTGTTCAGAACTTGTCTTAATTCTTGCTCAAGTCCTGTATGTGCCTTTATTGTTATGTCTCTATAACTTTCTTTTAAAGATTCTTCTAAAGTTGAGTAAAATGATAGTCCCTCATTTGCTTCTAATTGAAAATAAGTAAATGCTGCGTCAGCCTTTGGGACTCGGATTATTAAGTGAATCACTTGGTTATTTGCATCTTTGTAGGTCATTGCGTTGCCACCGATTTCATTTTCCATTACTATATTATTAAGAGCTTATATGTCATGGAGGACGAAAAGTGAAAAGTATTTCTGAAAAATTCTTGTTAGGGCGTTTTTGTGTGCTAACTCTTCGAAATATTCTATGTTTATCACTCATGATTTCAGTGTCCTCATGTTCTTGGATAAGTAGCAAGAGAAGTCTATTTGGTGACGAAACAGAGTCAAACGAAGCCGAGCAGAGGAGTGCAAAGCTTCAGTCAGTACCTAAAGAGCAGTATGAGCAGCTTCAAAGAAAGTATAATGAACTACTAGCTAAAACTAAAGACAATATGCCAGCACAAGCTGAAGAGGGGAAGATGGCCCCTGAGGATATTGTGAATCAATTGAACCAGGCTAAAGAAAATAGCGATCTAGTTGAGACTGTTGATGTCTTTGGTGGAGAGATGGTACCGAAGAAATTGAATTCAATTGATAAGCGTACTGTTGTGGCCGCTGTAAATGTTCCTGCATCAGAAATTGAATCTCAAATTATTAAGCTTGAGCGTGCTCAAGCTTTAACAGCGCAAAATAAATTTGATCAATCCCTAACGATTTTAAAAGAATTGGAAAAGAGTAACGTTAGGCAAGTTAAGGTGAGAGCTAAGTACGAAATTGGTGAATTACTTTTCATTCAAGGTGAGTATGATCTTGCTATGCAAGTCTTCGAGGAAATTATTCATAGAGAGGCGTTTTCTGGAGTTGTTTTAAAAGTTCTAGGTAGGTTGATTGTTTGTAGTGAGAAGTTAAAATTATCTAAGAAGAAACAGAAATATTATTCTATTCTTCACGATTTCTTTGAGCAGGCTTAATGAAAAGAAATAAATTAATAAATTTATTATTATGGATACTGATTAGTCAGGGAACCTTTGGACAAGATCTTGATGGTCTTGATCTTATGGATGATGCTGACATCTCAGTATTAAAAGATGAGACTAGCACTGCCCCGAGAACAATTGATCTTTCTGATATAGAAGAAATAGATGACCTCGAATCTTTGAAAGAAGATGCTGGCGAAGATATTTTTGCGAAAGAGGAAAAAGACTCTTCTAAAAAAGAAGAATTCTTTTCGTTAGATGAAGACCCTGAAGTTATTGTTAAAGAAAATGTTACTGTAACGAATGAGAGCGAGCAGAAAGTTGGAGGTAGTGGTGACAAGCCTGAAATCTTCGATGTTGGTGCAGAAGAGCATAAGCTCTTAGAGTTATCTAAGTATGTCGAAACAAAAATTCCAGCTAAAGAATGGAATGAAATATCTACTGGATCAAAGCTTGATAAGTATGTAGTTCAAGAAGGGGATTGGCTTTGGAAAATTTCTCAAAAGCTTTTTGGCTCGGGATTTTACTACTCTAAAATCTGGTCTCTAAATCCTCATATTACAAATCCCCACGAGATTGAGCCTGGCATGGTCTTGGCCTTTGATACAGGTAGTTCTGATGAAATGCCATCTATAGAAGTTAGCGCATTTGATGAAGCATTGAATCCATCGAGAAAAGGTGGCAATGAAGGGATTAAGTCTAAGAAGTTAGACTTTTCTTCTTTCGGAGAAAATGTTGAACCGAATTGGATAAAAGAAAGAAATAAGTTAATTGAAAGTGGAGCTTATTTTCAATACGCTTCAGTTGAAACTTATGAAGATTTATTTGAGATAGGAAATTTACAGCTTCGAAACGAATACAAGAAGTACGACCCACCAGTTCCAGATATTGTGATTCAGGAGCCAGGTGATGAGTATGACAGTTCAGGCTTTGATAGAAGCTCAATTATTAATTTTGATATAAAAGAAGGGTTCTACCTAAATACATTTATCACTACAAATGTTGTTCAGGACCTCGGTGAAATTGAGGCAACCCAAAAAGAATCTATTTTTATTCAGAAATTTGATAAGGTTTATGTAAAGTTCGATAATTCAGTAAAGGTTAAACCAGGCGATAAGTTTTCAGTTTATTCTGCAGCAGGGAAGAGTAAGCATCCTATCTCTGATAGAGAGGGTTATAAGTACTATATTTCGGGGCAACTAAGGGCCATTAGAAAAATAAATCATGTGTGGGAGTGTGAAGTATTTGATTTATCTGGACTTGTTTCTAGAAAAGATAGACTAACTGTCTATACTCCTAAAATTAATAGAATCACAAAGACCTTTAATAAGAGAAATATTGAAGGCGCAATTATCGATACATTTAAAGACACAATTAATGGGATCTCTTTTGGGGATGTTGTCTATCTTGATAGAGGGCGTGCTGATGGAGTTGAGCTTGGAAATGTTTTTGAGCTTTATTCATTTAAGGATTACGGAACAGAAAAGAAGATTACACCAGATCCAACATATAAAATTGGCGAGGCTGTTGTCATAACTTTAACTGATAATTTTTCAACGGTTCTAATTACAAATAGTAAGGTTGATATTCCTGTAGCCACTCTTGCTCTATCAAAAACAGAAGAGCAGGCAGCAAGAGCTTCAATGCTTAAAAAGGGAGCGGAGCTGGCCGAGGTTAGTGTCACAGAGCAAAATGCATTGGATGAACTTGATGTTGAGTTGAACTTAGATGATATCTCGGAAGATTTACTCAAAGCAGCAGACAGAGTACAACTAACTGACGATGAGCTTGAAGAACTTGAGAGACAAGAGAGAGAGAAGTCTATCATTAAAGATCATGAGAAAGATCTCTTAGAGCTTGAAAGACTTGAGTCTGAGATAGTTGAGGCCGAAACAGCTCTCAACGAGGCAAGAGTTGATGAGGATAAATTTTTGGAGCAGCAAAACTTAGACATTGTCGAAGGTAACCAAGCGAAGAAAGATCCTGACGCATTCGAGTCATTAAATGATATTGAAAATGAGGCAGGACTCAAGTATATGGATGAAGATATAAATTCTAAAGAAAACCCATACGGTCTTACAGAATTTGATCTGGAAGAGATTGACGAGTTGTTAAATACTGACACATTATAGAGATCTCTATAAGTAATAAAATTATGCTAATAGTCAAATAGGGTGAAGCTTGCTTCGCCCTTTCATTTTAATAAGGATATTTATATGGCCAGCTCAGAAGCTGTAGAAGAGAAAAAATCTTCTAAGAAGACAGCAAAAAAGACCGCCGCAAAAAAAGCTACTTCTAAGAAGAAGACTGCTAAGAAAAAGGTTGCCAAGAAAGCAGCTAAGAAAACGGCGAAGAAAGTAACTTCTAAAAAGAAAACCTCAAAGAAGAAAACTGGCAAGAGAGATCTTGGCGACTATAGTCTCGTTATTGTGGAATCACCTTCAAAGGCAAAAACGATTAAGAAGTACCTTGGAAGAGGTTACCAAGTCGTAGCGTCTAACGGGCATATTAAAGATTTACCAAAGTCTAAACTTGGTGTTGATATAAAAGATAATTTTCAAATTGATCTTGTTCCAATTACGGGTAAGAAAGATAAGATCGAAAGAATTCAAGAATTGGCCAAAGATGCAAGTGCTATCTACCTCGCTCCCGATATGGACCGCGAAGGAGAGGCGATCGCTCACCATTTAGCAGAAGAAATTGGCGGAAAAAAGAAGATGTACCGAGTTGTTTTTAACGCGGTAACTAAGTCTGCTGTAAATAATGCCATTGAAAACCCAACTGAACTTAATAAGTCTATGTATGAATCACAGCAGACGAGAAGAATTCTTGATCGTCTAGTGGGATATAAAATTTCTCCAATCCTTTGGGATAAAGTTCAAAGAGGAATATCTGCGGGACGTGTACAGTCCGTTGCTCTTAGAATCATCGTAGAAAGAGAAGATGAGGTAAATGCGTTTATTCCTGAACAATGGTTTTCTATTCACGGTGTTTGTGAAAAAGATGCGCAGAAGTTTGAAGTAAAATATTACGGAGAATCTGATAGTAAGAAGACTGATTTAACTGATAAAGACTTTGTTGATAAAATTCTTAAAGACGTACAAGGTAAAGACCTTAAAGTTGTCGATGTTAAGAAGAAAGAAAGAAAGCAAAACCCAACACCTCCTTTTACAACATCAAAGCTTCAACAGGAGGCTGCGAATAAATTGGGCTATACTGCAAAGAGAACAATGATGACTGCGCAGAAGCTCTATGAAGGTATTCAGCTTACCGAGCATGGAATGCAAGGTCTTATTACTTATATGAGAACTGACTCTGTGAGAACTGCTCCTGAAGCAATGTCTTCTTTAAGAGAATTCATCACTGATAAGTATGGAAAGGATTACTTATCTATAGACCCAATTGAATATAAGAAAAAAGGAAGCTCTAAGGTTCAAGATGCCCACGAGGCCATCCGTCCAACCAATTTAGCTTTCACTCCTGACTCTGTTCGCGGAGATCTTGAACCTGATCAACAAAAACTCTATGAACTCATTTGGAATAAATTTATTTCTTCTCAAATGAGTCAGGCAGTTATTGATCAAACTACAGTTATGATGGAGAGAGAAGGACATTTCTTCAAAGCAAATGGTTCTATTATAAAGTTTCCAGGTTTTAGAACAGTCTACTTAGAAGCAGCAGCGGAAAAGAGATCTAGAAAAGGTGGGGACGATGATGATGATAATGAAAATGAATCAGGGGAAGTTAAAAGTGGTATCCTTCCTGAAATTTCTGAAGGGGAATCTTTTAAGCCAATTGAAGGGCCGACAGATCAAGAGCATTGGACATCTCCGCCGCCAAGATACAATGAAGCGTCGCTGGTTAAATCTTTAGAAGAGTTTGGGATTGGTAGACCATCTACATATGCGGCCATCATTTCTAATATTCAAGATAGAGGATATGTTGAGAAAACAGAAAATAGATTTCTTCCAACTGAGCTTGGAATTGTCGTCTGCAGAATGCTTGTTGAAAGTTTTCCAAATGTAATGAATATTAAATTTACTGCAGGAGTAGAAGAGTTACTTGATCAGATTGAAGACGGAACAATTAAGTATAAGAAAGTTTTAAAAGAATTCTGGAAAGACTTTGAAGTCACACTTGAAAAAGCAAAAGAGGAAATGAAAAACCTCAAAAAACAGCTAATACCAACGGGAATTAATTGCGTAAAGTGTGATGATGGTGAGTACCATATTAAATGGGGAAGAAATGGGCAATTCTTTGCTTGTTCAAATTACCCCGACTGTAATTCAACTCAAGATTTTAAAAAGCACCTTGATGGAAGTTATGAAATTCTACCAAAAAATTGGTTTCATGATAATTGCCCAACTTGCCAGAAGAGGCTTGAGGTTAAAAAAGGTAAGTACGGAAGATTTGTTCGATGCGAGGATTATCCTCAGTGCGATACAACGCTTCCATATACTTTAGATATTAAATGCCCAGAGTGTAACGTCGGTAAATTTGCAGAAAAGAAAAGCCGTTACGGGAAGATTTTCTATGGATGCTCAAATTATCCAAACTGTGAAAATGCTTCATGGACAAAACCATACGTCCAAGATTGTCCTTCATGTGGATATGGAATTATGGGATTTAAAGAAACTAAGAGAGATGGAAAGCATCTTGAGTGTGCGAAGTGTAAGTTCAAGCTTGAATGGGAGCAAACTAAGTACGGTAAAGAAGAGCTAGAAAAGCAAAGAGCAGAAGAAGAGGCCTTAAAGGGAAATGATTAATGAACTCTTGGAAAGAAGCCTGGAATAATTCTCCTGGCCCTAGAACTAGAGCTGAGTACATAAAACTTAGTGCAAAGGGATTTTGCATGGGAACTGCTGATCTTATTCCTGGGGTATCAGGGGGAACAGTCGCTTTTATCACTGGAATCTATGAGCCTCTTTTGGAGGCCGTTGCTTCTATTAAAAAGGACTTCTTTGTAAATCTTATTACTCTTAGATGGAAAGAAGCCTTGTCTTCAGTTCATTTAAGATTTCTCATACCACTTGCCTTTGGGATGATTTTTGCCATTCTTTCGCTGGCAAGATTAATGCACTATCTAATTAATGAGCAACCTGTTCCAACTTGGGCAGCATTCTTTGGGCTAATTGCAGCTTCTATTATTGTTATCTGGAAAGATATTGATGGACCAACAAAGCCTGCTAATATAGGCTTCATTTTTATTGGGGCAGTTGTCGCTTGGATTATGGTGAGTTTAATTCCTGTGACGACTCCATTTGATTGGTGGTTCATTTACCTCTGTGGGGTAATTGGAATTACGGCTATGATTCTTCCGGGACTGAGCGGATCTTTTCTTCTCTTAATTCTTGGGAAGTACGAGTATATAACAGGAGCTGTGAAGAATCCCTTTCTTGTTGAGAATATGATTACGCTTGGAGTATTTCTGTGTGGAACAATTTCCGGACTTCTTGGCTTTTCAAAAATACTTAATTACTTTATGAAGAATTATCGCACTCAAACGATGGCGGTATTAACTGGTATTTTAATCGGGTCAATGAAGAAAGTTTGGCCTTGGAAAGAAGTTCTAGAAACAAAGATAGTTAGAGGAAAGGTTCGTATCTTAAGAGAAGCAAATATTTTTCCTTCAGAATTTAATTCACAAACTGCACTTGCCCTTGCTTTAATAGTAGTATGCTTTATTGCTATTCTAGTAATGGAAAAACAAGGTAGTAAGAAAGTATCAAATACATAAAAGTTGCAAGGGGCGTTAGCTCAGCTGGATAGAGTAGGAGGCTTCGAACCTCTTGGTCGGGGGTTCGAATCCCTCACGCCCCGCCACTTTTAAATCAAAAACTATGTTTAAATCAAATCTACTTCACTATATTCTCGGCTACTCTCTTTCATTTCTCCTGGGGTGCACGCTTTGTAATTTTCTCTTTATCTATTTTGATCTCAATATGGTTCTCAGTTCTTCGCTCGTAGGTCTTGTTGGGTCTCTGGCTTTCTTTAAGAATAAAGAAGCTCAAGCGGCAATTTTCTGTGGAAGCTTTGCTGGTATGAGTGATCCAAATCTCTTCTATGATTGGACAGAGCTTCTCGTTATTAGTTTTGCGGGAGGATTAATTCTCTTCTTTTTAAGAAAGAAACTTATTGGACTTGGGGGGAAACTTGGTGCAGTGGCCTTTTCAAGCTTACTCTCTCTCTTATTATTTAGAGGAGTCTTTAAATGATCTTTGCTGTAGTCGCCTCGATCGCCACTTATGAGCTGTCAAAAATTGAGAAGATAGGGGCAATTAGGGCATCGTCTATCCTAGGGATTTTTATTTACTTTCTAGGGCTACAGTTTTCAACTTTAGATATAGAGGTTTTATTCGGAGCAACTTTTGTTGGAATGTGTAGCTCCAATAGAATAAATAGATTTGAGCTTGTGTTGGCCACATCAATTTATCTATTTGCCTTATCTACTTTAAGTCGTTACTTTACTGGTTTTGGTGGATTACTAGGGATGAGCTCTTTTATTGGAGTCTTCACGATATTTATACTAACATCAATTCATAAGAAATATTTTAAAGAAAGGAGAGGCTAATGGACTGGTCAGTGTTTAGCGCCACATTTATAACTATTTTTATTGCAGAAATTGGTGATAAAACTCAATTTGCTGCCCTTGCTGCAGCGTCAGAAACTAAATCCACTTACTCGGTTTTATTTGCTACTATTTTAGCTCTATCTTTGGCCGGAACATTAGGGGTGGTCTTTGGAAGCTTACTTGGGAAGTATATTGATCCTATTAAAATGAAGTATGCATCGGGGAGTGCGTTTATTTTGATGGGAGTTTGGATTCTCGCTAAAAAGTAATTTGGACTCTTTTTGTCGGACATGCATATTAATTTTATCTAAAGAACCAAAAAATATCATTTATTTCTTCAATCTTCAGTAAAGAATCCGAATAGTTATTCAATGAATGAAAAACCAAAGTCCCACTTATCCTTCGAGCTTTTGAAGTGGATCTTAATATGCTCAACTTTCTTCACGTTCTTAGGAACGGGGGTTCAGCTTTATACTGATTATAAGTCAGGTATAAAAGTTATCAATGCAACTCTTGGCCAGATAAAGGATAGTTATGTTCAATCAATTTCAAATAGTTTATGGAATTTAGATGATGAACAAATCTCTATTCAAGTTGTAGGGATTAAGAAGCTAAAAGATATACAATATATTAAAATTTCGGAGAAGAGAAATAATGGCTTCAAAGTGTATTCTGAAGTCGGGGAATATCAGAAAAAGAATACAATTGAACAAGAGTATCAACTTGAATATCGAAATGGTGATAATGTCATTAATATTGGTACTCTGCAGGTGCAAGCAACTCTGGATGGATTATTCTCAAGACTTTTCGATAAGATTCTCATCATTCTAATTACTCAAACCGTTAAAACGTTTATTGTTTCATTTTGTATTCTCTATATTATTCATGTTCTTGTTTCAAAGAAGATTATGACTCTCGTTTCATTTGCGAAGCAATTAAGAATTAAAAATCTTGATTCCCCTATTATAATAGATCGAGAGGGTAGTAAGCTCGATGAGATTGATGAGCTTGCAAAATCTATGAATCAAATGCGTGTTCACTTGAAGTTATCAGTTGATAAGATGAAGCGAAGTGAGAAAAATATCATTGAAGAAAGAGATTATTCTAATGGGCTAATCAATGGTAGTCCCTATATTATTTGTGGTCTTTCTCCGAAAGGTGTTGTTAATTTTTTAAATCCAGTAGGTTTAAATATCACTGGCGTAAAGAGAAATGAAATTATTGGAAGAGACTTCTTTAAAACTCTAGGTGTTTCTGGAAATGAAAGGTTGGTAAAAGAGTTTTTAGATGAGAGTCGATTTACAGAAGTTAAGGATTTTATTTTGCCTCTACTTTCTAAGCGTGGAACTGAAATTGTAATTAATTGGTCGACTCTCTTAAGACGTAATGTTGAGGGAGAGATTATTGAAATTATTGGTTTTGGTTCAGATATTACACAGAAGCATGTTGCCGAGAAAGAATTGAAAAAGTATCAGCAACAACTAGAAGTTTTAGTGGAAAAGAGAACAGCGGAAGTAGAGCAAAAGAATTCTGAGCTCAATGAAAATATTAGCGAGCTTAAGACTATGCAAACTCGCTTAATTGCTCAGGAGAAACTAGCCTCTCTTGGGAGTTTAACATCGGGAATTGCTCACGAGCTTAATAATCCTCTTAACTTTATTATAAATTTTGCAGAAGCTGGTAAGGAAATGTGTACAGACTTGGTGAGTGATTTAAATTCTGATTCACCAAATATTATAGAAATTAAAGAGTCCTTAGACGAGCTAAAAAGTTTCAGTGATATTATTCACATGCACGGTAAGAGAGCGGAAGTGATTATTCGCTCTATGCTTGATCATTCGAGATCAAAAGAATCTGAAAGATCGGCAGAAAATTTGAATGTTCTAATTGAGGAGAATGTTAACTTTGCCTTTCATGCAATTAAGGCAAAGTATCACGGCTTTAATGCAAAAATAGAATTAAATTTATCTGATGATCTTCCAAGAGTTACTGTTGCTAAAGGAGAGTTCGGACGCGTTCTCTTGAATATGTTTACAAATTCATTCTACTCGATGAATTTAAAAAAAGAGGAAATGAAGGAGAGCTTCGAGCCAATTATGGGGATTACTTCTTTAGAAGAAAATAATCATGTCGTCATAAAGATTCGTGATAATGGTGTGGGTATAGAGAAGGATAAGCTGAAGGATATCTTTGATCCATTTTTTACAACAAAACCAACAGGAGAGGGAACAGGGCTAGGTCTCTCCTTAAGTCATGAGATCATTGTAGGCGTACATCAAGGTGAGCTTGATATTCAAAGTGAAGCCGGTGAATTCGCTGAGTTCACTATTAAGATTCCAAAGGATTCCTAGTTAACACCCATGAAATTCATTCCAAGGCTATTCGCTATTTCTCTAGAGAAAGGAAGTAATGTATTTATATTATACTTTGCTCCCTTCAAGTTACATTTTTCAAAAGTAACATTTCGAAGATCTGTATTAGAGAAATTCGCATCTTTTAAGTTACAATCTACAAACGTACTATTTAATAGTTTTGACCATCTGAAATCGGATTTCTGGGCCTTACAGCTAATAAGTTTAGAGTTTGAAAGGTCAACGAATTGAAAGTTAACATTAGAAATGTTGTTACTAACAAAGTTGTTCGATTGTAAGTTAGACCAGGCAAAAGAAGACTTTTCTAAATTCGTGTTTTGAAAAGATGCTTTCTTGATATTACATTTCTGTAAATTTGCTTTGGTAAGATGTGAGTGCTTCACTCTTATTCTATCCATTTTGGAATTTTGGAAAGTCGACTTTGTTAAGTGACAATTGTTGATACTTCCAAGATTCTCAAAGTTTTCGAGAGTAAAGGTGTTAATCTTCTTGTTTTTGATGCATTGTGTTTTATTTTCCATTTTGTCAATCCTTCTGTGGAATGCAGAGGTATCGTACAAATAAAATTTGATAAAATCGAGTATTTTTCTTTAGAATTCGGTTTTTTATTGAGAATTGTTAATAGAAACTCTTGCAGGAGGTCTTTTGACCCGGTGCTCCCCACCTCATATCCAGTGAATCATTTGGATGGGATGAAATTCTCTGCTTAAGACTTAGGTCAAAGAAGTTCTTGAGATCGTAGGAGACTTCTTGGTTATTAAGGTTAAGCTGAATTTGGCATAAGTTTTTTAAGTCATCCCTAGCTTGTTCGCTTTGATTCTTTCTGAGTAGGGAGTCTAGCCCATTTCTCAGAGTTGAGCTTAATTCACCGGAAGACTCTGATTGTCTGATTTTCTTCCAGCCATAGAGAAGTCTTTTTATTCCATTTAGTAGGGATTTGTCTCGAGAGGGAGTCGAGTGTTCATCATATTCTGAATAGTTCATACAGCGGTTGTTGATTGATGCTAAATAATTCTGGGTCGCGTAAACTTCTTTCTTTCTAAGCTTGAGTTGTGAGCATAGGTTCTTAACTCTTCGAAGGAGATTTTCTTCTAAAGTGTCTTCTCTTACCTTTAGAAGGTCGAGAACCCTTGGGAAGAAGTAATCACTTCCAGCGGTATCTAATAATTCATATTGAGAGAGGGAATAGTCCTCAAGTTCGGAAGATTTTCCCAAAAAGGGTTGAACTCTCTTGAATCCCCAAGGTTGGCCACTAAGTATATGAAGAGGCATACCTTCTCTAGTTTCAAGCTCTCTCACTTTTACTGGTGTTGTGGAGCTATAAAGAACGAGATGTCCTGTAGGGAGAATTTCTTTAATCATGGAAGCGTGTCTTACGAATTCGCCATTGGTTTCCCATCTTGCCACGTAGAAATCACCCGGCCTTAATTGACCAGGGTTTATTGGGTAGGAGTTAAACCTCGCAAGTCCTTCGGTTCCAATAGTGTCTCCAATAAGGTGAATAAAGGCTTTCACTCTTTGAATAGGATCAGAGATAGAGTCAAATTGCGTTGTTTTATTTGTTAGATTATTTCTATTGCTAGAGTCTAACTTTAAAGTGAACTCGGTTTTTGTTTCAAAGGCATAGATTACTTGAGCCGCAATAATGGCGTCAGCGCAATCAGTTCTTATACCGTACCATGGTGAAGAAGGACTTTGAAAAATAGCAGTGGAATAGGCATCGGAAGAGATCCAACTAGAAAAGTCTTGTGACGTTTCTTCGCTCCATTTCGTATTGGAGTCCCATACCTGAGCGAAAGGCTTACCACAAGATAGAATGAATATGATTAAGAGGAGAGTCTTCACGGGAGAATTTCTAGCTCCACACCATTGGGAACGAGGTCCCAAATTTCTTTCATATCACTGTTTGAAACGGCAATACATCCATTGGTCCAGTCCATACTCAAAAGTATTGATTCAGCGATTCTTCTTTCTGTTCCCGTTAGTCTTTGTATTTTATTTGGTAGGCCATGAATAAAGATATTGTCGCCGGGGTCAACTCCGAGCTCCTTCGCATTTCTTAAATCACTTTGATTAGGATAAGAGATGTGTAAGCTTAAGTAGTATGAACTCTTAGGGTTTCTCCAGTCAATTCGGTACTTTCCTTCGGGAGTTTTATTATCTCCGCGCATTTCTTTAGGTCCGAGTGGATTTTTTCCAAGCATTATGTCATAGGTCTTAACGACATCATTTCGATGGTCAATAAGCTCAAGTGTTCTGGACTCTTTTCTCACTTCTAGCCTTACAATTTTTGCAAAGGACGCCTGTGTGATCATGAGGGAGAGGAGGAGTAAAATTTTCTTCATAGTTCTATATAGCAGTGAGATAACTTTGGAGCAACAAGATATGTATTATTTACGCTGCCTAGTGTCTGTTATTTTAGTAGTTTAGATAGTTGACAGGGTCTGTAAAATCTCCAATGATCGCTTCTTTTTAAAATAATTATTATATAGTCTAAAAGAACGATCTTAAAATGGAGTCAATATGAAAAAGTGGATACTTCCGCTATTAATCTCATCTGTAGTTCATAGCACAGCTTTTGCTGGGCTAGGTGATGTATTAAAGCCCTCACATATTCAAGAAAGAGTAAGAGAGGAAGTTGCAGATCTCGATATCTCATTTCGCTTAGAGCTCTTTGATATTGATCTCTTTGAGGGACTCGGGATTTCTTCTCGTTATAGATATGAAGTAGAGCCTTCTTATATTGCAAATTACCATACGAGAGTTGATCGTTGGGAAATGAAGACAGATATTAGAGCGGGAGACATTCTTAAGGATGTCATTGATTCCCCAATTTATTTAAATATTGATAGAGACGCTAGTATTTACTTTGTTAGACAATTTGAATCTAAGTGGGAAGCCTCTAAGGCATTACCTTATTTATTGAATAGGCTTCCAATAAATGCTGAGAGAGCGCTAAAGTATCTCTCTCCTGGAGATTTTGTAAGTATCCCTTCGGATATGACTGTCGCATTTGGAGCTTCAACAGGTTTTTTAGATAGAGTTGATGGAATAGAGGCCGATGCAAACCTCTTCTATATGCTAAAGGGGAAATTTCTTATTCACGTCTTTAGAATGAAAGACAATAAAGTAAGAGTTAAGCTTATTGCCCAGAAGTCTAATGGTATTGGGGCAAATACTTCTATTGGTGCAGAGTTAGAGTTCTTTGGTATTTCAATTCTTGATAAGCAAATAAAGAAAATCTTTGAATTAGATGCACTTGAAATTGGAATGGGAAAAGGAAAAGGTTCTCAATTTCTTATTGATTATATTTTTGATTTAGATGATGAAAAGGCGAGGGAAGCTTACAATAGTATTCTTTCATCCACTTATAAATTTAAAGATCTTGAAATTTTTAGAGAGTTTGCAAATGAGAGAGAGCTCGATATTCGTTTACTATCAAGTTATGAAATGGCCGATAATATTTCAAAGGAAGATGTAGATTTAAAAGAGAAGAGAGTTGAGAGAGTTTTTAAAGGTGCTAATAACTATGATTATAATAATAATAGACTTAAATTAGGTTTATTATTAGCAAGTTTTGATAGAGATGTTTCTTACACAGAAAACCTTGTTTCTTACGACGCTACTAATGGTGAAAAGCATTACTTCTTCTATCCAATACATACAAAGTCAAAGAGTCAGAAAATTGGAATCAGTCCATTTAAATACAAAGAAAACACAAGAATCTCTTACTTTGGTTTAGTGCCAGTTAAGAAGAAAGAAGATCTGGGAAGTACTTATTCTGATTATGGTTTTACTTATGATTTAAAAGATAAATACTTTAGGCAATCAGAACAGGTAAAATTAAAGCAATTGATTAGAGATAATATTCCTGGAGATATTTACGAATCTATTGATTGGGCCGAGTTTGATGAAACACAGGCCCATAGGTCTGCGAGAGGTTTCTTTCAAGTTATTTTTAAAGCACAAGCTTTTGAGTCCCTAAAAAATATTACTGAACAAGAACTTTATGACAAATTAGTTGATTTTTATAAAGAAAGAAAACTACTTACTGCTGGGCCTGTCCACGGAGTATGGAGGAGAATTTGGAGAACTGTTACAATTCTTGGAGTAACTGAGAGAATGTCTTTAAAGAAAGTTTCTAAAGCTCTTCACTCAGCTATGACTAATATAGAACTCGGCGCAAAGGAGAGAGTTAGAAAACTACTTTCTCTACGAGAAAATAATCTCTTTGAAAAAGTAGGTGTAGGGTTTCTTGTAAGTTTACTTCCTAAAGAAACACTAAAAGATAATCTATTTATCACTTTAAAGTTACATGCTCTAAGCACTGAAGAAGTTACGCTGAAATTTGGAGATCAGAAGTTCTCTAAAATCTATGATGAACTTAGATTTGCTCACGGGGCAATTAATGATCGCTCTTGGGACTTGAGGATCGCTACTGATCAAGACTTAACTCCTGAAGAAGAGTCCCTTCTTTTAAATGAATAATCGAAAGGCCCTATAGGGCCTTTTTTATTTGTCCAAGAGATTTAAAAATGGCATATTTTAGCCATGGAAAACTTAAAGAAATTTGATATATCAGAAAATCCAATAGAAACTTTTAGCGACTGGTTTACTAAAGCGAAAGAGCTAGATTCTTATCCTGACGCTTTTTCTCTGGCCACTGCGGATAATTTGGGAAATGTTTCTGTTCGTTATCTTCTCTATAAGGGGATAATTGAAGATAAGTTTAGTTTTTATACGAATTATAATAGTAAGAAAGCTAAACAGTTGGATGAGAACCCTAAAGCGTCCATGGCCTTTTTCTGGAGAAACTTTGGAAGGCAAGTTCGAATAACTGGTTCTGTGTCTAAAATGACGATGGAGCAGTCGAGGGGCTATTTTAATAGCAGAGCAAGAGATAGCCAAATCGCTTCCTATATTTCTAATCAAAGTGAAAGTATTTCAAGTCGAGAGGATTTATTGCAAATTCACGCAGACACTTCTCTAGAGTTTGAAGGAAAGGAAATTCCTTATCCTACAAATTGGGGAGGGTATTTGATAGATGCCCAGGAGATAGAATTTTTCATCTATGGGGAGCATCGATTAAATGATAGGATTTTGTTTAAAAGAGATATAAATAGAAATTGGAAAGTAGAGAGATTACAGCCCTAAGCCTATGAAGAAAGCGTGTTTAATTTACTCAATATTCTTAATGTTATTTTCCATAAATATTGGAGCCGCAAGTGTTTATGGAGGTCTTGGTTATAGTTATGGAGTGGTGACTGCTGAAAGCGATTTTTGGAATGGTGGGGATGGTTCCTCTCCCGTTCTGACTATGGGAGTTCACTTTACAAAACTTGCTGTTGAACTTTCTTATAGATCTTTTGCCTTTGAAAATATTCACTCAACGGCAAGTGGAACCTACAATATTGAAATTTCAAATCAAGTATTAAATCTTGGTCTAAGATATGATTTAAATCAATTCTCTCATTTTAACTTTGGACTCGTAAGTCATAGTGTTGATGTAGAGTATACGACAAACTCTTCTGCCGCTCTTAATTCTAGCTCAATCACAGGAAGCTCTCTGAGTGTATATATTGGAGGAGGGGTTCATGGTCAGCTATTTATTCCTGATTTAAGATGGAGTGTTGATGTCAACTACTTCCATAGAACGATGGAATTCGGTGTATTTTCATTTGAAACCGGCATTTTCTACAGTTTTTACTCATTTTAGAATCAATTTTTCTTAAATAAAGTTAATCTTCCGATACAGCTATTAATACTTTCCTTAGAAATCAATCTAAGGGAATTAGGAATAGTTTTAATGTTTAGAGGTTTTCAATTTATATTTACTCTATGTCTTCTCATGGTATTACTTGTATCATGTAATGCTGCGAAGGAGTCTGTTGAAGTTGTAGATCAAGGACGATTTAATCGTCCTCCTGTAAGCTCTCCTGATGGTCCAACGAATGACGATATTTCCCTCATTAATTCTCTCGTCACAATTACAAAAGAGAGGCTCTTCCCTGGTGAGCAGGCAATTGTCACTTTCACGGCTAGAGATATAAATGGCGTTGCCATAAGTGAAGGTGGTCTGGATGTGGACTTCTCTCTTGTTGGAGATGGAACTTCTACAGGATCATTCTCTGCAACAGTAGACTCTGGAGATGGGGTTTATAAAGCAACTTTAACAGGTGTTAACTTTGGATCAGAAAATACTATTCGTGTTGTAGTTGAAGGAAGTACGATTCTTCAAATAAATCCTTATGGGTTACATGTTGTCAGTGGAGATTTCTTTAGAGAAATAGACTTAAGCTCTGCTACTGATCAGGATGAATATCAAGTAAAAGTAAATTTAACTACTTTAAATTTTGACTATAGTAAGGCAGAGGCAAATGGTGAGGATATTCGCTTCTTTGATGAGAACTATAATGAGCAAGATTTCTGGATTGAAAAGTGGGATCCTGCGGGAGATTCTACTCTTTGGGTAAAAGTTCAAAACTCAGGGGTAAGTAAGTTAATTCTTGTGTATGGAAATGATTCCATTCCTACAGGCTCTAATAAAGAAGCTGTTTTTAGTTATGATGTAAATAAAGATGTCTATTATGAGCTCTCAACTGTAGCTGGTCCAAGAAGTTATAATGTTTCTTCATATACAAGTAATAATAACGTGAGTATTTTAACAAATTCGGGTTATACGTCGCAATCTCTTTCCCCAAGTTTGGCGACAACTTTTAATAATGTGGTTAATGGCCTGATAGGTGTTGACGGTCCAATTTCCGGTCGTTTTCTGACTTTTAATGACGGTTCAGATACTGTAGCTCCTCTTTCATTTTCTTCAACAGTACTTAATTATCCTAAATCTCGAGGGACCGATGATTGGGATATTTATAATCCTAATTCTGTCGCTGCAAATTTCTCTATAACTAATTATGATAGCGCAGGAAATCAGGTTAACTCTAACTCTTATGTTTTGGCGCCTGGAACTACTCAGCATATTAATTATGATGTTTCTAAAATGGGGCTAATTGAAAGTGATATTCCTATACTGGGACTTTACTATCATTCGGATGTAAGTGATGGTGTTGTGATGATGAGGCCATCAACTGATATTATAGGTCCT
The DNA here is from genome assembly GCF_002753895.1 of Halobacteriovorax sp. JY17. NCBI lineage: Bacteria > Pseudomonadati > Bdellovibrionota > Bacteriovoracia > Bacteriovoracales > Halobacteriovoraceae > Halobacteriovorax > Halobacteriovorax sp. JY17. The sequence continues at coordinate 1,693,325 of NZ_NJER01000001.1, forward strand.
GCCGCAACGACAGGTTCTGTTGGAATTGTTGAGAATGGAACTAGTGGAACAATATATTTTTCTACAGGAGCAACTCAAGCCTTTTCTGGTGATAAAGGAGATACTATTGATTTTTCTGGTGGGGGAAGTCAGAATGCGCCTTATGGAATTCGAATCATCTCTAATAAGGGAGTCACAGCAGTTAGTCAGGCAGACTCTGATGGATCCGATTCTGCATCTTTTTGGCCAACAGATGAAATGGATAATGATTATATCGTTCCAGCAAACTCTCAATATGTTGTCATAGTTTGTACCGAGACAGTTAATCTCACTTTAACAGATCCGGGTGGAAATGATGATTCGGGAGTGTGTATTCCAAGTGGTGGAAATAATCCGGGAATGATTTCCTTTGGTAGCGCCACTGTTGTAACTTTTCAAGACGGTGCGAGAGTTACGGGTGATGCGAACTTCTTTATGTACTATGAATATGATGTTGAAGATGAAACGAATGTGACTTCTTGGAAACAAGCGAGGGCCTATTCTCCAATATCTGTTTCTACAAGTGTAGGTGTAGAGCAGAGTTGGGATTAACTTGTAAATTTTACTCCAACTTTAAATCCATCTAATTTCTCACTATTTTGTCTAATACTCACCACTTCTCCAGACATCTTTTTAGGAACTTCTTTGGAGTTAATTGCTACCACTTGAATTTTCTCTCCGATATCAAACTCGGAAGGATCGTCTACTTGAAACCCCATACCACCTCCAGAGATATCATAGAGAAGAAAACTTTGTTGATGAGAGAGTTCTCCATATGAATCGACTCTTCGAAGAGAGACAGATTGATCACTACTGGCCTGAACTCTTGGAGAGTTTCTTAGGTGTTTAAACTTATCTTCATTCTCTTTTTCTATGAGCTCGACGTCTTTTAGAAATGCTTTGGACACTTTTTGAATTTTCTTTGGTATTGGGAAAATCATCATTTCTTTGGATATATCTCTGGCCTTAAACTTAAATGCTAGAGATATATCTGCGCAATAGAAGAAGAACTCATCAATGGATTTGAATTTAAAGCCTTTAGAACTACAAGGAGAGATATGAATTATTTGCTTAATGAGATCAACTTTTCTAATAACAGCATATTGAACTATTCTATTTTCTTCATCGCGCTGCCATAGCCAAATACGACCTTTATTTTGATTAAGTACTCTAAAGAAAGAATGTATTTCGAATTCGTCAGTAATTGACCCATCTTCTTGAATCATTAAATTCTCCTATGAGTTCTATTATTCCTCAAAAGAGAATTTTGGTCTACAGATGAATTTAAGAAACTTTCTTTATATTCTCACTTTTCTTCTGTTGATGAAAGTACTCATTCATAGCTGTGGGGATTTCTTGAAAGAAATCATCATGTCTAAAGTGAATGTTATCAATTCTTTGTTTTTCTTGACTTGCCTCTGTAAATACTTTTTGAATACGAAAGATTGGTCCAGCAATTCTGTGTGAGAAGAAAAGGCCGAAAGTACATAAAATGATTGAAAGAATTGATGAGCTGACAATAAAGACGAGCGTCATAAACTCTTGCTGCTCAAGTAAGAGGCGATAGAAAGGATGATTACTTGGAAGATTGAGTGTTTCTCCATAATTCATAAATCGATTGAAGAATACCCAGTTCGCCCCGTGCATAACTCCCATGGAGACGATAACTGAAGCAAGAATAAACCCCATAAACTTCTTTTGAAAAGGAGGATTTATAAGAAACTTCTTACCTTGGAATAGGAGTCTATAGACTTTACTTCTTTCAAAATTACTTTTCATATATATCTCCAATTATAATTCAAATCCAGTGAGCATTTCCTCAATTTCTTCAGGAGTATAATCCATTTCAAGAAGTTTCTTTTCAAGATCGACTTCTTGATCTTCTGCTGCTTGTAGAAATTCTATCTGAGCATCTTCTGGTAAATCTTCAAACTCTAGCGGCTTTTTTTCAGTTTCTTGTTTATCAAGCGTCTCTAGCCGAGCAAGAGTTTCATCTTTAGACTCATAACTCTCTTCAATGAAAATATTTTTAAACTTATATATTTCTTTTTTAAACTCTTTAGTATGAGAGAACTTTCTAATCTTCTCCATTTGCTCAGGACTAAATCCTAAGTCTTCAAAAATAATACTGCCTTTAAAGTCTCTTAAGTCAAAGTTTTCTCTTATGACAAAGTAGTAGAGAAGTTTTATATCGAGATATTCTAAAGGAGAATTTTCGAGGTCTAGTTCTTTATTTAGATTGGTTATTTCTTTTTGAATAGATTTAAGTGCGGATAGATTTTCTTTAGCTGCGTAGAAGTCTTCAATGAAAGTAATAATAAGAGAGTCCTTGCTTCTTTGAAGGTTTATATCGGCAGAGGAAAGTTCTCGAAAATTAGGAGCGGAAGAGCTCTTCTCCGATAGATCATTTAGAGTGTTTAATAGAGCAATCGTTTTCTTCTTGTCGTCATTCAATAGAGATTCATTCGAGCTAACTTTATCTTTAAGCTCTCGATAGGACATGTAGGAATATGTCCTTAAGCATAGACAAAAAACAAATATTCCAAATGTGGAAATTGAAAGTTTCTTCATGCTGCTTTACCCCAGTCTTATATGTCTCTAGCATATAGGAACTGGCTTTGGAGGCAATTTAAGGGGGGAACTTTATTAAAAAGTGATAAGTAATGGATACTAAAGGGGAGGTAGGAATTGACTTGCCCATAGTAGTGGGCAAGGTCAAATTTTTGTTAGCAATAAACGTTGTCAGTAGGCCTTTAATCGGCTTTTTGTAACTCGAAAATGATCTCAACTCTCTGTGAAGATGGACAATCAAAATCACCGCACTTCATTTGTGAAAGGCTAGCAGGTCCTCTTGGAAGAGGTCTAGGCTCTGAGAATGATTTTCCAGAGATAATAAGCTTCGATCTGATTTCGTTCTTATGAGGTAGGTTTGTATTCTCATCAATCATTATGGCCACAATAGATTTTGCTCTTTGTAGACTTATTTCCATGTTGAATTGATAGGCCCTTTTTGAGGCTAGAGTTGGATCGACATACTTTCCTTCAAATAGAGGGGAGGAGTGACCAATGATGTGAATATTTTCTAATCTCTCTCTTAATTTATCTTTTGTGAATATTTGTTCACTATAGGCACTCATAATAGTTTGAAGTTTCATTTTAGATTCTTCACTTAATTCAGATTCTCCAGTTTTAAAGAAGAAGCTTTCGTCTAGAATAATTTTCAAATGGCTAGGGTCTACTTCAACTAAGTAACCAAGATCGACATTGCTCTTTACTGGTTCGTAGTTAACAACACTTGCAGGCATTCTACTTCCCTGTGCAAGGTACTTCGATTCAATTGAGTTCACTTTCTCTATTGCAGCTCCATATTTTTGCTGAAGTAGGTTGATATGGTTGCTATATTCTGCTTTTATATTTTCAGCGTAAGTCTTTAGTTGAGAATTTTTTCCTATTTCCGCTTCTAGCTTTTTTTCTAACTCTTTATAAGATACTTTGTAGTTCTCTAATTGTTGATTAGACTTTTTTAATTGCTGTGCTAGCTGATTATTTCCTGTCGCAACATCCTCTAAATCTTGATATTTTTTTAACTGATCTTGATAGCTAACTATTGTCATATTCTTCATGTGCAATTGGTTTTGAAGACCTCTAATTTCCTCAATATGTTTACTTTGAGTTAGTAGTGCCACCTTTTCCATTTCTTTTGGCATTTCATTGAATGAATCTGTAAGGTTTTTAATTTTAAAATTTAGTTTTTGAATTTTCTGTGACAACTGAATCGTTTGATTCTTAATTGATTTTTTTAGAAATTGAATTTTTAAATCTTTTTGAACAATAAGACCCTTAAGCTCTGAGACCTCTTGCTCTTGGTCATCAATATTGCTGCTCAATTCTCTTTTTTGAAATTCGCCTTTGACTCTTTGAGAGAAAGAAAGTTTTTCAATCTTAGAATTGAGAGACTTTGTGAGTTTCATGTATTCAAAGATAGCTTTATTTTTCTTATCTAAGACACTATCAATATTCTTAAGGACAGCGTTCTTTTCTTCATGAGTAAGAAGTAGCGTTTTCATTGATTCGTCGTGTGGGCTTAGCTTAGCGCTCAAGGCCTTTATACCATCAATACTAGAGTTGAAAGTTTGAAGACTGCTCATTTCTGAGTGGGATTGCGTTTTGGCGAGAGCATAGTCTGGACCTAAACTGAAAAGAGTGGTGATAAGATACAATTTTGATACATTCTTAGAATTCATTCTTCTTCCCTTAACTTAAGTTACTCTTTGATTTATCGGAAGCTTTTTTGGAATCTTTAGCGTTTTTGTCGGTTATTTAGGGCCTTTGTGATGTCTAAGTTGTTGAAAATATTTAGTTGGTCAAGTGGGAGTAATGTGAAATATAAATAAATAACTCAATATTATGAATTGTATTTCTGAATTCAATTCGTTAGCATTTATCAAAATATTCTTGGATTTTTATATATGATGAAAGTAAGTATTCTTCTCTTCTTTATGCAATTTAATGTCTTCGCTCTTCCAGCTTGGGTAAATTCTCCAATGACTTTCTGTCCTCCCACTGAATTATGTGCAGTTGGTGAAGCCGCGGGAGCCTTAGGGGCTGAGGTTGCGGCGAGAGAATCTTTAGCGAAAATCTTCAGTACAAAAGTGAAAAGTAGTAGTTCAATCGTCACAACTTCTGAGTCTAAAACAGACGGAGATGGAGTTATTTCTGGAGATGTGAGCGAAGACACTTATAAGAATATTCAGGAGTTCACAGAAGAGGTGATTGAAGGAGCCTATATAAAAGAGCGCTTTGAAAATTCTGAGAGCTTCTTTGCTTTAGTTGCTCTTCATAAGAGAAAAACTTCTAGTATCTTTGAAGATAGAATGAAGACTATAGATTCAGAGGTAAAGTCTTTTATTGCTGACGGAAGAAGAAGTTCTTTAAATAAAGCACTGAAGAAATTAAAGATTCGATCGGCAATTCACGATAGATATAGAATCCTAAGAAATATAGATTACCCCGGACCAGTTAAAGTTTCAGAAATCTTGACTCTAAAAAGAGCAAAGAAGGCCCTAGGGGTTAAAGTTTCCTTAACAGTTAAAGAAATAAGTAAGACAAGAGAAGTTTTAAAGTCTGTGAAGCTGAACTTGTCAGATAATGATTTCATTATAACAAAAGAAAATGGGGATTATAAAGTAGCTGTTTCTCTTACTCAGGAATCACAATATATAAAGGTAAAGGGCTTTGTTAAGAATAAATTTATTTTAAACGCGAAGAGCTTTGATAAAACTGGTAACGAAATTGGTGCCCTAAAATATGAAATTATCCAAACGGGAAGAAGTGTGGAACAAGCATACGAAAACGCAGTTCCGGGAATTAAGAATTTTATAAATGAAAAGTTTGATGAATTAAATATAGATTAAGGAGTTTCTAATGAAAAAATCGCTATTAGTCGTTTCATCTCTTTTACTACTGGCCTCTTGTGGATCGTCTGACAAGGAAAGAGTAGTTGAAGAACGTGAGAACACTGAGATTCAAAGAGATTATGTTGTAAAAGATGCAAGTTCTAACTATAAGCCAGGTTGGATTGAAGATCCTGAAGTATGGGCGAGGGATAAAGGTAAAGATATAGCTAAGTATAGATACTTTTCTTTTGAAACAGAGCCTAAGGTTTCTAGAAGAATTGCCTGTGACATTGCTAAGGCCAATGTGAAAGCAGATATTGGTGGTGAGATTGCGACTTTCATTGATAAGCAACTTGCTACATCAACGGAGGGAAATGCCTCTGTTGATGAGAATAACCCAAATCTTCAGCCTTTAAGACAATATGTTGAAAGTACTCTTGCTGAAAAAATCCAAGCCTTAATAAATGGTGCGGCTATTGTGAAGACATATTGGGAAAAGCGCGCTTATAAAGCAGAGCTTGGGGCCAAGAAAGATTTTAGTGCTTACACCTGTGCTGTATTTATAAGAATGGATAGTAAGCGTCTTGCTGATGCTGTTGATCAAGCGGCTAACTTTGTTGCTAATCAAGCAGGGGATGAGGCGACGAAATCTAACGTTAAGAAAGCATTAGATAATGCTGCAGAAAACTTTACTAAGGCCAAGAAAGGCGAAATTTAATATTAGGAGAATATAATGAAGAAAATATTAGCAACACTTTTAACACTCTTACTTGTTACTAGTTGTGGAAGTTTTCAGGCCAAGAGAGTCGACTCTGCAGAATCTGATGAAAAAGCAATGGAGATTACTGATCAATGGGTACAAGGTGATACTGAAAGAGTCGTAAAAGAAATTTTAGAAAATATTTCTACTCACAAAGGCTTTAAGAGATACTTACAAAAGAGTGGGAAAACGCCAACTGTATTTATCGGAGAAGTTAAGAACTTAACTTCGGAGGCGTACTTTCCAATTAATGATATCAATGATGAATTTTTAAATGAAATTTCTTCAAGTGGAGATTTTATTCTTGTTGATGCTTCAGCAAGAGAAAATATTTTAAAAGAAATTACTTATCAAAATGATGGGATGGTTGATCCAAATACTGCAAAGAATATTGGTAAGCAAGTTGGTGCGGATGTAATGATTTTTGGAAATGTTTACATGAAGCCGGCAACTAGAAAAGGGAAGACAATTAAGCAATACTCGATCAATGTTCGTATGACTAATATTGAAACAGGTCTTGAAGTTCTAAGAACTAGAGCTAAGCTTTCAAAATTTTCTGAGCAAAGTGGAAGTGGATGGTAAAAATTCATAAACTTCTTACTTTTCTAATAACTCTCTCTCTGTTGGCCTCTTGTGCAACAGGGGGGAGAAAGATATCTAAGCAGTTGAGAACAGACGTTGAATCCGGTGACTACTCCAAGGCGCTAGCGTCTTTGGAGGCTTCGGAGTTCTTTAAGAAGAATGAAGAGTCAAGACTACTTTATCTTATGGAGAAAGGTCTTATTCTACATGGTCTAGGTCATTACGGACAGTCTATTAAGGCCTTAGAAGAAGCGAAGGAATTGGCGAGAAAGCAGTATACAGTTCGTTATTCAAAGAAGTTAAAAACTTATATTGGAAATGAGAGTTCTGATATTTACTACGGTGAAAAATATGAACTCTCAACGCTCTTCTATTATCAAGCGCTCAATCACTTTCTTTTGTCTTATAAAGACAAAATTGACGAGCAGAAAATTGAAGAAGGTGGAAAGCTCTCTCTTACTTGGAAAGATCAAAGTGCAAGTGAGAGAAGGCAGGAACTTTATAGAGCAAGAGCGGAGCTTCTAGCTTGGGATTCATTTTTAAAAGACTTAAAGAATGAAAGATCTGGTGAGGCTATTTTTAAAAATGACCTTGCAGCAAAAATTTTGGGCGGAAGAATTCACGAAACAATTGGAGGCTCAAAAGATTTAGAAATTGCTTTTCAACTCTATAAAGACGCCCATGACTTACTGGTTAAAAATTACAATGCTTATAAAACATTTAATTTAAAAAGTAATGACTTCGTTAAAGACTTCGATAAATTTCCAAAACTCGGTATAAAGAAAGTTGAAAAAGACTATGTTACAACTACTAAACATCAAAGTGATCTTAGAAGCTATTTAGGTGGAAAAATTTTAGGATTATCTAAGAAGCTTAGACCAAGAACTTGGAAGAGAGAAATTGCTCCTTTTGATATAGATACTAAAGTGATTAGGCCAATGGGTGTTGGTAATGTTGCAATTCTTATTGAAGAAGGTCTCATACCTGCAAAAGTTCCATCAAAGCAGTTCTTCGGTCTTGGAGATAGTTTAGCAAAAGAGAGTCCAGCTCTCGCTATTATTCTTGGTAGTTTTGCTGCAGATATTTTAGGCCTTATGCCTCCCGCTGGAAAGTATGATCCTGTAGGCGCAAATGTAGGTATGGCGGTAGGATATGTGGCTGCAAGCCAAGCAGCTATTTCATTTGAGTTACCAATTATCGAAAAGCATACTGTTGAAGGTCCCCTTGTTCTGGAAGTATGGGATAAGGAATCCAAGGTAAAAGAAGTTATTGTTCCTCTTGTAAACCCTATGGGGGATATTGCAGATCAAGCCGTCATTGAGCAATCTGGTTGGTTATATCCAAAGCTTGGTGCAAGGCTTGCGACAAAGCATGTGATTGCAATCTTAGCCGCCTACGCAACTTATAAGGCCTTGAAAGAGAAGAATGAATTTCTAGCGAAGAGTGGTGCTGTTTTACAGTATATTGCTTCAAGTAAAGGAATTGAGGCTTCTGAACAAGCGGATACAAGACAGTGGACAACTATTCCTGCGAGTATTCGAATGACAGAACTCAGCCTCAAGCCTGGAACTTATAACTTCAAAGTTAGAGTCGATGGTAAGGAAAATAGTACTAAGTCAATTGGTCAGGTAATTGTAGAAAATAAGAAGAAAAAGTACTTCATTCAAAAAAGATTAAAGCTCTAAAGACATCAAAGTAAAATTCCGAAAATAGATCAATGACTGCTTTATCTAAATCATTGATTCTATTTTCTTTTTTACTTCTACTTCAAGTTGTAGAGGCGAAATCATTTGAGCGACGTCAAAGAGTAATTCATATTGATTCAGAGGTAAATTGGAAGTCTAGCTGGTTTAATTCTAGAGTAGGTAAAGAAAAGTCTTTGGATAAGGTTATTGAAACACTTAAAACTTCCCGCACTGGAAAGCTTGTTTTAGAAAAAGCTTCTTTAAAAGCAAGAAGTGTTGGTTCGACTCTGCGTGATGTTATTGATGCTGGCAATAGTTCTCTAACTGATACGACACTTATCAGAAAATTTTCCCCAGAAAACCCTAGTGAGATTCACTATCAAACAAAGTCTAAAGTTTATTTAAACAAAGGACTTTCTTTTAAAGATGCGGTTTTAGATCTGGCTCATGAACTGACTCATTACTCATACCGCGAGCCATTTAACCCTTATATCTCAAACTTTACAGTAGACCAATTTGTGAGCTCTGTTATTGAAGGAAGAGGTGGAGAGGTTGATGCTTATTTAATTGAATGTAGAGTTCTAAAAGAATTAAGACCAAGTAGTTTCAGCGTTAATTCAAATTGTAAGAATGTTGTGGACTCAACAACAGGTAAATTCTCAAAGGCCCTCGGAATTGAAAGATTCTATGATGTGGGACAATTTTCTGGCAACTTTGATGAAATCATCAATAAATATGGTTGGAAAAAATCTCGCTTCCCTAAAATCGGCAACGGAGAAGCTCTTTATATTTCTTCGGCCTATGGGCTGCCTTACCCTGTGGCAGCACTTAGTGAATTTACAACAATTATGGGGAAAGCTTGTGAAAATGATTATAATCGTCTGGCCATGATGCGTGATGGAATATCATCAAATACACGTCAGCCAGCCTCAGCAGCGCATGGGCAATTCAAAAATCTCTATGCTTCTTACAAGTCGCGTTGTTCACAGTTTCGTCCTTAAATCTTATTTTGACTAATCTCGTCGTCTCATATTGCACAGCATTTGTCTGAGTAAATCGGTATTTTTTCACGCCCTTACATTGACTAAAACGTGTCCTAAAGGTAAAAATTATGAGATAATTTCAAAAATCTAAAATTGAACAAAGAAAGGAAAACGCTAATGCAAGACAGCGTCGTTTTGATGAAGTTGGATGACTTCTTTAATTGGGGTCGTAAGAATTCTCTATGGCCTATGACATTTGGTTTAGCATGTTGTGCAATCGAAATGATGGCAACAGGTGCTTCTAAGTACGACTTGGAAAGATTTGGTTGTGGAGCTTTTATGGCCACACCAAGAAGAGCTGACTTAATGATTGTTGCAGGAACTGTAACTCTTAAGATGGCCCCAAGAATTAAAACTCTCTATGAGCAAATGGCAGAGCCAAGATATGTAATCTCAATGGGATCTTGTGCAAATAAGGGGGGACCTTATTGGCAGCACGGTTATCACGTTCTTAAGGGTGTTGATGAAATCGTTCCGGTTGATGTTTACGTTCCAGGATGTCCTCCGAGACCGGAAGCTTTAATCGAAGGTTTAATGACTCTTCAAAAGAAAATAGCAAACGAAAGACTTCTTAGAGATAAGTGGGTGAAGCATGCATAATGAAATTGTCACATTTTTAAATGCTGAAGTTGCAGGTTGTAATGCCGTTGCTAATATTGCAGAAGTTGGTGATAGCTCAGTAACAATAGCTTCAACTCATATTAAGCAAGCTTGTTCTGCTCTTAAAAATAGCGATAAGTTTAAAATGAATGTTCTTCAAGTTATCTCAGGTGTTGATTACCTTGAAGAAAAAGAAATTGAAATCAATTACATCATGGCGAGCTTCATCGAAAATACAGAGCTAATTTTAAAGGCCCGAGTTCCAAGAGGGGATGACAATAATCTTCCTTCTGTTGAGAGCGTTTGCGATATATGGAAATCTGCAAATTACCTAGAGCGTGAAACTTATGACATGCTTGGTGTAGTTTTTGAAAACCATCCTGATCATAGAAGAATTCTCTGCCCTGATGATTGGGAAGGTTATCCACTAAGAAAAGATTATGTCGTTCAAGAAAAATATATGGATATGCTTGTTAATCCTCCAGAGAAAATTAATAGAGATGATATTGAATTCTTTGCAAAGATGAGAATCAATCACGAAGATCCAACACAAGTTTCTGGTTCATGGGTTGATGATCATGCATGGATCGATCAAGACTTAGCCAATAAAGCTAAGGATAGAGTTGCTGAAATTAAGGCAGCAAAGAAAGCTAAGACTGATTCAGCAGACTCAGCCGAAGAGAAGGGAGAGTAAGATGGATATTTCTAAACAAGAAAAACTTCACACTGATCTTCTAACTCTTAATATGGGTCCTCAGCATCCGGCGACCCACGGGGTTCTTAGAGTTGAAATTAAAACGGATTCAGAAATAATTGCAGATGCTATTCCACATCTTGGATATCTTCACAGATGTAAAGAGAAGCATTCTGAATTTCTAGATTATAGAGGAATCATTCCTTATACAGATAGAATGGATTATCTTGCTGCAATGAATATGGAGCATGGTTACTGTCTAGCTATTGAAAAAATGCTTGGAACTGAAGTTCCTAAGAGAGCAGAGTATATAAGAGTTATGATGGCCGAGATGCAGAGAATTGCCTCTCACTTAATGTTCTTTGGAACATATGCCATTGACCTTGGAGCCTTTTCTCCATTCCTATACGCTTTCCAAGATAGAGAATTTATCCTTAGAATTTTTGAAGAACTTTCAGGAGCGAGGCTTCTTTATAACTATATCTGGATTGGTGGAGTTTGGACTGACATCAATGATTCTCAATTAAAGAGAATTGAAGACTTCTTAGTAGAGCTTGAAGAGAATGTTAAAAAGTACCACGCTCTAGTAGGTGAGAACTCAATCTTCATTGGAAGAACTGCAAATGTAGGCGTGATCTCAAAAGAAACTGCTTACGAATTTGGAGCTACAGGTCCTGTTCTGAGAGGTTCTGGAATTGACTGGGATCTAAGAAAGAAGAGACCATACTCGATCTATGAAGAATTTGATTTTAATACAGTTGTTGGTGAAGGTATTAAGGGTCAAGTTGGGGACTGCTGGGATCGTTATTACGTAAGAATAATGGAAATCTTTGAATCAATTAAAATTGTTCGCCAGTGTCTTGAAGGAATTGAGGAAGGTCCTATTATGGGGAAAGTTCCAAAAGTTCTAAAAGTACCAAAAGGTGAAGTCTACATGAGAACTGAGTGCCCAAGAGGTGAGCTTGGTTACCACATTGTTGCAGATGGAACTAAGAATCCTTATAGGGTTAAAGTTAAGTCATCATGTTTTACTCACGTATCAATGCTACCTGTAATGGCCCCTGGTCAGATGATTGCTGACTTTGTTGCTTCAATTGGTTCAATTGATATCGTTCTTGGAGAGGTTGACCGATGAATACAACAACATTTACTACAACAAGACAACCGGAGCCTCTTACTTTTAAGAAGTGGTTCTTAAATATTTACAATGCTGTGAGAACTGTATCAGCTGGTATGGGAATTACTCTTAAGTATGTTTATGGTGTAAAGCCTGTGACTATTGAGTATCCAGAAGTTAGAGAAATTCTTCCTGAAAACTCAAGATCAAGACTCTTTAATGATGCTGAAAATTGTATTAGTTGTTACCAGTGTGCGGTAGCCTGTCCTGTTGATTGTATTTATATTACAGCAACGAAGAGAGATAAGGACGCACCAAAGCTTAAGGCATCAAATGGTAATCCAATTAGATTAGATCTTCATCAATATACAATTGATACAGCACTTTGTTGTTACTGCGGACTTTGTACGACAGTTTGTCCTACTGAGTGTCTAACACATACAACTGATTATGAATTCGCCCAATACACGCTTGATTCAATGAAGTATGACTACCTTGCTACGGATATTAGAGCTTGGCGTGATAGAATTGTGAAATAAGTTTAGTATAAAATTTAAAATAGAATCTAAGGCCTTCAAATTTGAAGGCCTTTTTTGTGTAAACTTTCTTCGTTAAATAATCCTAATTATTCCTAACAGAACCATAACTGTAATGATGAAAGAGTGAGTGGTAATTAAGTCTCAATCAATAATTTTGTCCTAAGGAGACTCTATGAAATTTCTAGTAGCACTTTTCTTATTATCAACTCTAGCTGTTAGCGCTAATACTGTGGAATCAATTTACCAAGTAGATTCTGCTCTTCACCCGCTTTTAAAAGTTGAAGTTGCACAGGCATTAACTGATAAGTTTAATTGCATTAATCCATACGGAATTAAAGAAGTTGAGACGGTAGTTGAAGTTGATCGTGTTGACCAAGGTGTTGTTGACTATTACTACACAACGACTTTTTCTGTAAATTATACTTATGATTATCACCCAAATAGCACGAGGGTAGTAGTTAGAAGTGCTAAGTACGCAGGATCAAATCCAACAGTTAAGTGGACTGATATCGAATCGATTGAAGGGCACATTCTTTGTGATTAATTAAATTTTAAATAGTTAAGTTCCTAAGCCCCTTTTATAAGGGGCCCTAATCCTAAAAAAATTACTAATATGAACTAGAGTTTTGACTTTTTTTTATAGGTCTTGATATGACCAAAGAAAAGGGGAAATTATATGAGAACTTTGCTTCTAATAGTACTGTCAGTAATTAGTATTAACGCAAATGCGTATTATACTTCAAGAGCAAATTGCTTTTTAATAAGTGGTGCAAAGGCACAGTGTGAGGCTTGTAATTTCGCTTCATATAGACCACTTCGTTGTTCTTTAAATATCAACGGAAGAACGAGTTACGGTTATAATTTTAGCGGTGTTCAGCATGGTGTGATTATGCCTGGTCAATGTATGAGAGGGTTTGTTTTTGCGAATAATCCTTATATGGATCCACTTATTGGAGCTAACGCAAGCGTTACTTGTAGATAAAAAAGGAGCTTTAAAAGCTCCTTTAAGGAATTTGTATTTTGTATTAAATTCTATTGATTAAGATGCTCGTACTTTTCATTAGTCAAAGTGTGCAAGAATGCAATGATGTCATCTTCTTCTGCATCAGTAAGTCCCGTTTCTGGATTAATGGTCCCTGCAACATCTCTTGTATTGCAAAAGTGAACTACTGTCTTATTTTCTCTCTAGAAGTATTCCCTTTAGATAATCTCCCTCGGGAAATCCTCCAAGTGAAATACAATCTTCTTCCATTCTAAGCCCTTTACAAACTTTTAAAGAGCTTGCATGAGCAAGTTGTTCAATTCTTTCATTGAACTTTCTTCTTAGAACATGATGAGTATTGATAAAGGCAACAATTCTACCTTTCTCACTTAAGCACTCTTCCATCATAGGGATTAATTTATCGTAGCTCTTAAGTGCGCTTTGACTCTTTTTCCCATCGCTCGAAAAGCTTGGAGGATCACAAACGATAAGGTCAAATTTCTTTCCTTCTGCGATATATTGCTTAAGGGCTTTCTCCACTGACATAATCTTACTATGATGATTTTCAGATTTTAATTCAGGGTTTATTTCAAGGTTTTTTTCAAGCCATTTGATATAGTCATTAGATAGGTCAACACTATGAACATCAGTTGCTCCATGGGCGAGAGCAAAGAGACTAAAAGCACCAGTATAAGAATAGAGATTTAATACTGAATCAGCATTTCTAAATTCATTTGTGAGCTTCTTTCTAATTGAAGACATATCACTATAGATTCCAATATCGTATCTATAATCAAAGCGAAGATGGTAGTTGATTCCAAACTCTTGTATTGTAATTTCAGTTAACTTATTTTCAAGGTTCTCAAAATTTACAGAGTCTGAAGTTTTTCTCTGTTGAAAAATAAATTTATCAACCTCTGGAAAGTGTGTTCTACAATGGGCCTTAACAAGACGTCTGATATCATTTTTAAAAAAGAACCAAAAGTCAGAGTAAATTTGAATAAGGGCAACATTTCCAAACTTTTGAATCATGAGCCCTGGGATTCCATCTGCCTCTGCGAAGCAAAGATAGAAATTATCTCTTTGAAGTTTTTCTAGAACAGACTTACGTCTAAGGAAAGATTCTTCTAGTCTTATTCCAAATGCTCTAATAAACCCATTTGGAGACTCTGGCAGTTCTGTTCCAATTTCCCAAATTCTAGCTTTTACTTTCTTATGATTTGGATCGTGCAGTAGTAGTAGCCTCTCATCACTATTTGGATTTTTTCCAATGAGGAGGTTTTCCTTTCTCGGAAATTCTTTTGTGAAAGAATCTTCTGTTACCCAAGGATGGCCTTTCTTTGCATGCTTAAGTGTCGCAGGGTGAAGTTTGACCCTTGAGAGTTTATGTTTTTTTACCATGGAATTAAAGCTCGTCTTTTAAGATAGCCAATTTTTCAATGGCATTTTCTGTCGTAAATAGTAGTAGATTTGTAAGAGCAAACGGATCATTGAATTCTTCGATCCCTACATCAATTAATCTCTCTTTCATACTAAGTGTTAACTCTGTATAAGGGTCGATTTCATGACAAATCCCTTTTAGCTTTGAGATGAGAATTTCTAGATTCATAATCTCCACGCTAGGCGTGTAGAGCTCGGGATTCTTCAGTTGTGAATTTTCTTCGTTCGTTGTTTTCATGTGAGTTGTTTATTTCAAAAAATCCTTTTAACGTCAATCGTCAATCTTCTTTGGAGTTCATAAGTATGGAATATCTCGTAGTTTTTCTCCCTTTTATTTTATTGTTAAAACCGAGGAAGCTACTAAAATTCCGTTCAAGTAGCTATAAAGATGTTATTGAACTTATCGAGGGGTTAGAAATTACTCCTCCAAAAAAAGAGAGTGACCTTTACCGAGTAGCAAAACTTCTCCTCGAAGTAAGAAAAATCTATGGAGCCAAGGCTTTTGAATCTTTAATGATTTTAAAGAAGGAGGCATATAAATCGGATAGGGAGAGGAAGAAGCTTAAGGGAATTCTCTATGGCGCCTACTTTCAGCAGCTAATTATGGCCCTTTTAATACTCGTTATGATTTTTATTACAAACTCTATGTTTGAGAGCTCTCCTACAACCTACATAATCATTTTTCTTCTTCAAGTCTTAGCGATCTTATTCCTGCTTGGAGCAAATTATCTCCTAGAAAAGCTCTATATTAGAGGAGGAGTTATTAGGCTTAAGAATCTTCTTATTGTGAAGTCCTTATCTCAGAGTGGCCTCTCTGTGAGCCGAGTGCTTAAGAATATAGACTGGGAGGGAATGAAGGAGAGCTCATCGAAGCGTCTGTCTAAGTGGGATGAACTCTTTTTCTCAATTCTATCTAAGTGGCAAGAAACTGGGCGAGGCCTTGTTGCTAATTTAGATGAATTAGAAGAGGAATTGGAGTTTCTTCGTTCATTTGGAGATAAGAAATTTCATGATTATATGAATGGAGCCAAATTCTTTGCCCTACTAATAGGTGGTTTCCTAGGCTATTTCGTCTACCTCTTTAGTTTTGTGGGAAAGCTTCTAACTTAGCTAAATTGACGCTTCAAGAGATTGTATTTTGGGCCTAGCTGTAATAGTTTAGTATTTAAATTTTCAATACTTATGACACAAAGCAGAGGTAACAAATGGCCCAGCCAAACGACAAGCAAATCATCTACTCAATGAATAGAGTGGGGAAAGTAATTAAGAGTAAACATATCCTAAAGAATATTTCTCTTTCCTACTTCTATGGCGCGAAGATTGGTGTTCTAGGTCTTAACGGCTCTGGTAAGTCGACACTTTTAAAAATTCTTGCGGGGATTGATGAGGATCATCTTGGGGAAACTCATATGGCCAAGGGTTATACTGTTGGTTACTTAGAACAAGAGCCAGCGCTTGATCCTGAAAAAACAGTTAAGGAAATTGTTCAAGAAGGATGTCAGGAAGTTGTTGATATGCTCGCAAAATTTGATGAGATGTCGATGAAGTTCTCTGAGCCAATGAGCGATGATGAAATGAACGATCTCTTAGATAAACAAGCTAAGCTTCAAGATGCTCTTGATCATGCAGAAGCTTGGGAGCTTGACAGTAAGCTTGACCTTGCAATGGAAGCACTTAGATGTCCACCGAGCGATCAAAAGTGTGGTGTTCTTTCTGGTGGGGAAAAAAGAAGAGTCGCTCTATGTAGATTGCTTCTTCAAAAACCAGATATTCTATTATTAGATGAGCCGACTAACCACCTTGATGCAGAAACTGTATGGTGGCTTGAAAGACATCTTCAACAATATAAGGGAACAGTAATTGCAGTTACCCACGATAGATACTTCTTAGATAATGTTGCAGGTTGGATACTTGAACTTGATAGAGGACAGGGAATTCCATTTGAAGGTAACTACACTGATTGGTTAGATCAAAAGTCGAAGAGACTAGCACAAGAAGAGAAGACTGAATCTAAAAAGCAAAAAGCTATGAAAGAAGAGCTTGAGTGGATTAGAAGTTCTCCTAAAGCTCGTCAGGCTAAATCAAAAGCAAGAATCAAAAGCTATGAAGATAGATATAGAGATTCACAGGAAAAGAGAAATGAAACAAATGAACTCTTTATCCCTACTGGACCTAGGCTTGGTAACTCCGTTATTGAAGCGACTAGTGTGGCCAAAGCATTTGACGATAGAGTTCTCTATGATAATTTAAATTTCCAACTTCCTCCTGGTGGAGTTGTTGGTATTATTGGTGCTAACGGTGCTGGTAAGACAACATTATTTAGAATGATTACAGGAGAGCAAGAACCAACTTCAGGAACATTTAAAGTAGGGGAAACTGTAAAACTTAGTTATGTGGATCAGGGACGTGCTCTTGACGCTAATAAAACAATTTATGAAACCGTTTCTGGTGGTACTGAGTTTTTAAAGCTTGGAGAGCAAGAGGTTAATGCTAGAGCTTATATTGCGAAGTTTAACTTCTCTGGCGAAGATCAGAAAAAGAAAGTCGGAGAGCTGTCAGGTGGGGAGAGAAATAGAGTTCACCTTGCTTCTACTCTTCTAACTGGTGGTAACGTTCTTCTACTGGATGAGCCTACCAACGATCTAGATGTAAATACACTTCAGGCCCTAGAGAAGGCTCTTGTGGACTTTCCGGGGTGCGCGGTTATTATTTCCCATGATAGAGCTTTCTTAGATAGACTTGCGACACATATTCTAGCGTTTGAAGGTGATGGAGAGTCAATTTGGTTTGAAGGTAACTTTGCTGATTACGAAGAAGATAAGCGTAAACGTCTTGGAGATGCAGCTGTCAATCCTAAGAGACATACTTACAAGAAGCTTACGAGAGATTAGTCTTGAGAATTTTTAAATTTGGTGGCAGTAGCGTAAAAGATGCTACTGCCATGAAGCGAGTTGCAAATATTATTTCAAGTCACGAGAAGTGTCGTGTCGTTGTTGTTAGTGCAACGAAGAGTACTACTAATGAATTGGAAGTTATTGCAAATGCTTCAACTCTTTCGGAAGTAAATCTTACAGAAAAACTCATTCAAAAATTAATGAATAGACATAGAGATATCACTAGAGAGCTTGAATTAGATATTGAGTTATCACTATTTGAAATTGAAAGTGAACTTTTTGAAATCTCTAAAAGTATGAATGGTGACGGAAAAGTTATTTCAAAGAAAATGGATTCTCTCTACAGTATTGGAGAGAGGTTATCTAGTTTAATTCTTTCAAGGTATCTACAGAGAGTTTCTTCAAAGAATGTCATACTAAAAGATATTCGAGAAGTTTTAAGAACAAACGATCAATGGAATTTAGCCTCTCCTTTAATTGGAGAGACATTGAAAAATATTGCTAAATGGGGTGAGATTTCTGAGAGTGACTTAATTATAACTCAAGGATTTATTGGCTCAACAATGACTGGGGAGACGACAACTTTAGGACGAGAAGGATCTGACTTTAGTGCGACGATTCTAGGAGAAGTTCTAGATGCAAGTGAAGTTACTATTTGGACTGATGTCGCAGGGGTTGCTACATGTGACCCACGAGTTTTAAGTAGTGCAAGATTTATCCCTCTGCTGAACTATAAGCACGCGGCCCTCTTGGCCCATTTTGGAGCTAAAGTTCTCTTTGAGAGGACATTAGAGCCAGCGATTAGAAAGAAATTTCCAGTACTAGTTAAGTCAACTCTCTCTCCTGCTGAGTCTGGAACTCGAATTCATGAACTTCCGATTAAAAGCGGTCCAATAGGCCTTGCTATTGATAAGGATATTCTAACTATTGTTGGTGAAAAATTATTAGCAAAGGATATTATTCTTCCTCTGAAAGAACTTTCTGAGTTTGAAATCTATAAGCAGACTGATGAATATATCAGTTTAAAAATTCTTAACGAAGATATTGAAGTTTTTGCGGAGAAAATACATCCTTGGATTCTAGAATATCTTCATAATTAATTTTTCCAGCTTCATGACCAAGCAATTCAATTGCACTTTTAACTTTCTTATTTTCCATGAAAATGATGATGTCAATTCCTGTCGATATTAGTTCTAGAGCAATTTCATTATTCATTCCACCAATTCCGGAGTAAAGGCAAAGAAGGGTGGAAATTCTCTTTGGACAATCCATTGCACTACTTGCATGAAGAGTTGTGAGTATTCCCTTATGACCAGTATTTGTACTTAAGATAAGTGGCACGACCTCGTGGGATCTTATTTCTCCGAGAACAATCCTTTCTGGGCGCATTCTAAGGGCGTAGGAACAATAGTCACTTAAAGAGTGACGAGGCTTTTCACTCGCTACAAGCCTTGTTGTTGTAGGCCCTGGAGATTTTAGCTCTAGTGTATCTTCAATTATAAAAATGTGCTGATTTTCCTCTGAGTAAGTAAGAAGGGAAGATAGAAAAGATGTTTTTCCTGAGCCCGTTGATCCACAAACAATAATATTTTTCTTCTCATTAAACTTCTCTAAAATAATCTCCTTATCTTGAGAGTTATTAAAGAAACTTTCTATTGAGTAGGACTCTTGACTATGGAATCTTATAGAGCACTTATGAGAATGTTCTTCTGAAAGAGAGGCATGAGTTAGAGTCACACGAATGTTTCGACCAAGTTTACTGGCCTTGAAGCTTACAAATGGGCTAGAGATATTCCAGTCAACTTTATATTCTAAACAGAGAAGCTTATAGCTTAAAGTAATATCCTTAAAATCTAAGTCTGTAGAGAAATTAGTTGTTCTCTCTTTTTGGAAATATTGAATACTTTCTTCATTGTGAATAATAATTTCCTCAAGCCCATCTCTCATTTTTAAAAAACTAAAGTGACAAATTGTTTCAAACCAATTATTTAATTTTTCCTTAGGTAGAAGTATATGCCAATCCTCTCCAAACTCTATTGTTAGGTTTGTATGAATATTTGAAAGACTTGGATAGTGGCTTCGGCTAATGGAATCATTTATGTATTTTCTTGAAATCTTATAGATATCTTCTGCTATATTCATGGGAATCTCTCCAGTTGTACAAAGAGTTTAATATTCTTAAAAGTTTCTATTTCTGATGTTGAGGAGAATAATCTTCCAAGGATTGGTATTCTTGATAGATAGGGAAGAGAGCTATCCTCACTCTGAATTCCTTGATGGCCAATGTCAACAATCTGCAAGGATTCATTTAGTTGTAACCTCACTCTGGATTTTGTTCTATTTGAACTAATCGTTGCATTGGCGCCATTAGAAATAGGTCTAGATAACTCGGTTTCTATGTTTAAAAAGAATTGATCATTCTCCTTTTCAATTTTTGTCTTTAATTTAAGACCGGCAAATTTCCAATTTGTTGTAAACTCATCGTTCGACCCTTGAGTAAAAGGTATTTCACTTCCAATACTAATTTCACCTTCATTATTAATTCTTGTCATAAGTTCTGGAGTAGCAATAGAAGAGAGCTTAATATTCTTGTTTTCAAAATTTATTAAATTTTCACCAATAAAGGAATTTAAGTCTTTCTTTAAGAGAGCATAGAGATTATTAGAAATTTTATTAAGACCTAAGGAAAGTACTTCACTACTTGCGGACTCAAGTAAGATAAGACGCGTTTTTAATTTATAATTTGGGAGAAGAAGTGCCTCATCGGTTTGAATAAATATGATTGGAATATCACTTAACCAATAGTCAGTTATAGATTTTAAGTCATAATTTGACTTCGGGAGCTTACACTTAATGGGAATTGAATCAAATTTACAAGAAACATTGGTGATCTTATTTTTAATAAAATTCCCATAGATGAGATTTGCTATTTCTTTTTGTAAGTTTTCAGAAAGTTGAGTTTGATTATTAATTTCGAAGTTCTTATTTACTTTTTCTAGCTCTCTTGAAAAAGCTATTAACTCTTGTAGAGTTTTAATTTCTCCGCAGGCCATGATCGTCGAATTAACAAGGCTTGCTTTGAGACCGATTGAATTTAGAGTAAGGAGTGTCATTCGTGCCTTTGATATTTGCACTTTCGTATGTATGAAAATATTAAATTCTTGCGTTACTCCTCCTTTTCTCCAGACCTTTAGGGAGCTATGACCTTGCTGTTTTGCTCTGATCATAAGACTTTCTTTTGCTGCATAGTGTTTTATTGAAATGAGTTCTTTATTACTGGTGGCATAGTTAACAAGCCCGCTAACGGGGATTTTTCTGTACTCACCAATTGCTAAGTGAATAAATTGAATGTCAGTATTTTCTTGATTACAGCTACTTACGGCATTTGGTGCCAGGAGAATTAAGCAGTTAACTATTAATACTTTGACAACTTGGCCAGATCTAGGTAAAAACTTGGTTCTACTTCGCGTAGAATTAATAGAGAAATTTAAGTTTTTAAGATATAGGAGAGTAATCATGGTATCTAATACAAGAATTACAAAAACTAGAAGATCAAATAAGAAAGTTAAAGCTGGTTCTAGAAGAAAGGCTGCGAATAGAAACAAGGGTACAACTCCTAAGTTCGCGATCCACCAAGACAAGTAATCGCTTTTTTGATTTAAGGGCAACTCGATTGCCCTGATAAATTTAGCCCGCCATATAGTGGGCTTTTTTTATTTCCAGTAAACTCCAAGCATTTCTTCCATTACTTCCTCGTTTCTATAAACCAGTTTGACTTCCTTATTTCTATCTAAGCAGATGTGAGTTGCTATTACTTCTTGTTTTTGACATGGTCCATACTCGATCTTGTATATGTCCTTACTGACTTTAAAGCGCTCATTCATAACTTTCTCAATCTGTTGCATCGACTCCTTATCACTTCCTTCATATGTAATTAAAACGAAAGGAGTGTCCTTAGAAAAAGAGTTTAAAGAGAGGAGCATGAATAGACTAAAAACTAATTTCATAATTTTTCCTTTCGCTAGTAATCACTTTTCTTAGCGGGATTAATTTCCAGTTATTTGGCTTATTTATTATCCAGGAGGATTTATCTTTTGGAATTTCAAGTGTTACGAGAAGAGCTCCATCTGGAGTCTTTTCTCGTAACACTATTTGAACACTTTCTATTTCTTGAAGAGATTTTTGATTGATTAAATTCGCCTTTTCTTGATCTTCGGGAACTATTGAGTCAACTTCTAATTTAATAATGGTATGATTTATACTTAGCTCTTTCGTGACTTGTGTTATCTCCTGCGTAGGAGAGTCTTGAACAAGTGTTCTCGCTATATGTGATAAAAGAAAAATGATAAGAAATTGAAAGAGAAGTTTCTTTCGATCTTGCTTACTTTTTTTCTTGGTAGACTCTTTGTACATTTGAAGGGGTGAACTCATTCCACTTTCTTTCGAATTCATATAAATCTCTCTTTTCTACAATTTTTAAATGGGAGTCAATCTTTACGAAACTAGCTAGACAGCAAGTTAACATAAAGAGAAATATTGCCAATTCTATTTCTGCAAATCCTTTTTCATTCATATTTCATAGACCTTAGTGAAGATTTTTACTTCTTTACTAAACTTGTTATCGACTTTGATTGATGATTTGAGAATAAGAACGTTATTAAGAGAGACATTTTTTTCATTAATGGAATAGAAGTATCCCTTCTTTGTTCTCTCTATTATTGTGGTTTGATCAAAGCTTCTTTGAAAGGAGACTTTCGCTCTCATTTTATAAGGAGAATTTAGAAGAATATTGACCTTAGTCGTCTTTGCGCATTCATTAATTTTGTAAATATCCTTATAAAACTTAATCAATTTGAATTGCTGTAAAGACTTTAAAGAAGTCAGCGCCGCTTTTGCTGGCGTCGATATTTGAGGGAGTGGAGCTTTTGAAGCATAGTAGGAGATTTGAATAAGTCTATTGGTTTGGTTGATATCACCTATAAATTTACTTTGGTAAAAGTGTGATTTCCTCATACATAGAAGAGATTTGAGTCTAACTCTATTATTCTTTAAAGAAATTAACTTTGTTAGAGTCACTGTACTTATTCCACTTAATGCCATTAAAAGAGTAAGGCATAGAAAAATTTGGGTAGAACCTCTTTGATTTAGCTTCATTTCTTTAAGCCTATTACTTTATCAATAGTGATAAATTCTTCGTTGACTTGGACTTTTAATATTTGATTACATTTAAATAGTGTTTGATTTCGGTTCTTAACTATTGCGGAGGTTATCTTCTTGAGAAGAAGGTGATGCTTTTCACTCTGACACCTTGATTCTTGAGCAACACCCCACGAGCCATAAAGAGCGAGAAGAGAGATTTTAAAAATAAGTGTAGTCTTTAAAATCTCCAAATCTATCTCGCTGGAATGTGCTTCACAATATCCTTTCTCATCTTCTCAACTCTCGTATGCACGCTTTCGCCAAATTGTTTCATCGCGACTAGGCAAAATATACCCACCAATGATGAAATGATGATGTACTCCATAAGACCTTGTCCTTTTTCATTTCTTAAGATTTTCTTTGCTATAGACATGAGTTCTCCTTTATTAATCTTCGATGATTAAAGGCTGCACAGGCTTTGCCAAAGTTGAGTGCCTGATGTTGAGAACTTAGAAAGAATTAGGTTCAGAAATTGTACTAGTAGGTAAAAATAACTACTCGTAATTACGATTGCATGCAAAATTAGAGCAGATTAAAATAGGGGAATGGAAGATAAAACTAAATTATACGTATTTGCTAAAAAAGAAGTGTTCTTAATCTTTGTGTTTATGATTCTCATATCTATAACCTCATTTCTACTTGGAGTTAAGATTGGAGTGAATAACTCTTTTGAGAAGTCGGGCTATAGCCAGGACGACATGAGGAAGGTCGAAATTCTCTCTCCTGCTGAAGAGAAAGTCGAGGAACTTGAAAAGTCAGCTCATACTAGTGATGAAGAAACTTATAAGGCCTTAAAAGAAAAAACGGATATGGCACTAGAGAAGAAAGTCGACGAAGAGTTTTCTACAGGGTCAAAAACACAGTCGCAACCGGCGGCAACTGTTGAGGAGGCAAGATCTTCGGACCTTCCTCAGTTGGAAGTCAATTCAGCACCAGTGAAAGATAAGTTGAGTGGAAAACACACTATTCAAGTTGGTTCATTTCCTTCAATTAGCGAGGCTGAACTCTTTGCTAAGGGTTTTAAGGCAAGAGGCTATACTACAATTATTAATGAGAAAGATTTAGAGCATAAAGGAACATGGTTTAGAGTTAGTATTGGTGTTTTTGATAATATCAGCGCAGCAAAAGATTATGTCATTGAGCATAAATCTCTCTTTAGTTCTTCTGAGTATCGTTTCGTTCAATTTGATTAATTTCAATTCTTTAAATTTATTGTTATAATAATCCCATAACTTACAAAGGTAATTTTATGGGAAATATATATAGCTTAATTATGGCCGGAGGACAGGGGACACGCTTTTGGCCAGAGTCGACATCTAGAAAACCTAAGCAGTACCTATCACTTGTTTCAAATCAAAGTCTACTAGCGGATACTTTAGATCGCTTAGATGGACTTGTAGGGAAAGAGCAAAGGTATATTGTTACAGTTAAGGAGCAAGAGTCTTTGGTTCTTGAAGACTCTGCAAGTAAAATTGGTGCAGGGCAAGTTGTCTTTGAACCAAGTGGAAGAAATACCGCACCCTGCATTCTACTTTCTTTAGCAACTCTTTTGAAGAACGGAGCGAGTGAGAGTGATGTTGTGGCAATTCTTCCTTCTGATCATGTTATTTTAAATAAAAATGGGTTTCAACAATCAATCCAATCCGCAGCAAGTGTTGCCACAGAGAAGAAGAGAATTATTACTATTGGGATTCCTCCTCACTTTCCTCATACAGGCTTTGGATATATTCAAACTGGTGCCGAGCTTAGTGAGAATGCATTGGATGTAATAACGTTCAAAGAGAAACCAAATTTAGAAACGGCGATAAGCTATCTTGAATCTGGAAAGTATTTGTGGAATGCTGGAATGTTTGTCGCAGAAATAGGAGTTCTTCTAGGAGAATTTAAAGAGCATAGTCCAGAAATTTACTCATTCTATGACGAGCTATATGCAGCGATTGGAAATGATAGCGAAGTCGCGAGGACTTACTCCAAATTACCATCAGTTTCTATTGACTACGCCATAATGGAGAAATCTAAAAAGATGGGTCTATGTAAGGCCAATTTCGATTGGAATGATCTAGGCTCATGGGATGCTCTTTCAACTGTAGTCGATGAGACGGAGGGAAATACTCTCGTCAGTGCTAAGAACCACTATTTTGAAGAGGCTAAAGGCAATGTTATTTATACACCTGATCAGTTCGTTGGACTAATTGGTGTAGAGGACTTAATTGTTATTGCAAATGGGAAATCTGTAGTTGTTCTTCCTAAGAGTGATTCTCAGAAAGTGAAAAATATCGTTACTTATTTAAAAGATAAAGATTACGGAAAAGATCTCTTATAGATTTTTTCCGCAAGGATATGCTGTAGTAACTCTTTCAAAAACTTTATCGGTTGTCTTTAAGAAAATATTCTTAATTTCTTGTTTACTTGGTGTCGCAAGCTCAAGCGTTGTACCCTTCTCTTTTAGTAACCTTTGCATACTTTGATGAAAGACCTCCGCACTTTGCGTTTTGCTGGCTTCAAAGCTTGCTTGTTGAACAAGGGTGTAGAGATCATCTCTTTTAAAGTTAGTACTTTCAATTAAGTGATGTAGATAGTAGCTCGATAGGTAGGTACAGTTTTCGAAAACTCTATTTGTTATAGCTTCTTCATTGAAAACTAAATTTTCAACTGTGGACTTGAGTCTTGTTAGGGAATATTGAAGAATTCCAAAAGCATCTGGAAGATACATTCTTTCGGTTGAAGAGTGGGAAATATCTCTCTCGTGCCAAAGTACAATATTATCCAAGGCGATACTCATGTGAGAACGGAGCATTCTGGCCATTCCGGTTAGGTTTTCTCCACTAATAGGATTCTTCTTGTGGGGCATAGTTGAAGAGCCCTTTTGGCCTTTCGCAAAGCCTTCGTTGAGTTCTCCCACATCGGACCTGTGAAGGTGTCTAATTTCAACGGAAATTCTTTCAATGGCAGAACCGATGAGGGCAATTATTGAAATAAGTTTTGCTATCCTATCTCTAGGAATAACTTGTGTACTATGCTCTTCCGGGAAAACGCCGAGTTCTTTCGCTGCAATAGCTTCGAGCTCTGGAGTCAAGATAGTGTAATTTCCAACTGCTCCAGAAAATTGAACGCGCAGATCGTTCTTATAAAAGTTTTCTAGTTCTTCATATCTACGACTAAATTCGCAGTAGTGACCTAGAAGCTTTTGTCCAAAACTCATTGGCTCTGCGTACATTCCATGTGAGCGGCCAATCGTTACTAGGTCCTTTGTTTCCTCTGATCTATTATAGAGGGCCTGCAAGAGTTTTTTGAACTCAGGAAGAATTTGCTCTAGAGATTGCTTAATCTGGAGAGTGAGGCCTGAGTCGATAATGTCGCTTGAGGTGACACCGAAGTGGAAGAACTTTCCAATTTCAGGTTCAAGATTCTCTGTAATGGAAGTGCAAAAGGCGATGATGTCGTGCCTTGTTTCTTTTTCTATTTCTAATATTCTTGGAACATTTATAACTGCAGTCTTTCTTATTGTCTCGCTCGTACCTTTTGGAACTCTTGTTCCTTCAAGTGATTTTAAGATAGCTAATTCAACATCTAGATAAGTTTGAAACTTATTTTCTTCAGTCCAAATATTAGAAATTTCTTTCTTATCGTAGCGAGAGATCATTTAATAGGCTCCAAGTATTATTCGGTATTCTTTAACCGATAAAGTTTAAAAGTAAAAAGAAAAATCTAAAGCAAAAGAAGTCCACTGCAAGAGAAGAGATCTAGCACTTGTCGTTTCTGTATCAGAAGCCTGGGCCCTTTTCACATGTGCGATATTATAATTAAATCTCGCACCCCAGTGAAAAGTATTACTTGTTCTAAAGTGTACACCTAGATCTGCTTTCATCCCAGGACCGCTATAGGATTCACCTAGGTCTGTAGAGGTCTTATTATAATTAATGAAGGCTCCCATCGTTTCAAATAGGTTATCACTGGAGAATAAAGTTTGAATAAGACTTGTTCTGTAGGAAAGTCCTGTTCCAAGTGTAATTGTTTTGAGAGACTGTTCAGCTATCTCATCGCTTGTAAAACCTGGAAATTGAGCGTTATCATCTGCAACTGCTTTAAACGTAGCAGTACTTTGAGCTCCATAAAATTCCCACCAAGCTCGGTCAAGCTTTTTAGCATATTGAAACTCTAGGCCAGTGACATCCATTGCCTGCATTGGGTTTGTATTAACATTATAAAGTAAGGAGACGCGTGAGTTATCTTTACTGGTTGAGTAACTGTCTAATGAAAGACCCGCTTCGATATCGTAGTTCTTAATTCTTAATTCTTCATCAAGACTTTTTTCTTCCGTTGATTTTCCTGACCTGAGATATTTCAGATCTCCTTCAAGTTCGTCATCAGTTGGTGGAATATTTGATTGCGCAAAACTCGTACTCATCGTGATTAGTAATATCAACAGAGTTTCTAATATCTTTTTCATTACTTTTTACCTTTCTTAAAGTCTTGTGTCAGGTTTTCGAAAATTTGTCCCGGAAAGTCTTCTAGACCTGCAGTGGTCGCAAGCTCGACTTTATTATATAGGTGTAGAAACTTACTTTGTTCGAGTAGGATTTGCGCATCAGTTAATTCAATAAGTGTATTTTTGAAATCAATATAGCGAGCTTTCTTATTCATATAATTTTCTAAAATAGTATCAAATGATTTCTGTAGAGTAGGGATTCTAGCATCTAGAATATTAATCTGATTTTGAAGGTGCTTAACAGTGAAGTACTGAGACTTGGCAAGAGCTTGAGTATCTCTTTCTGCTTGGGCCTTTCTTGCAAATGCTCTGTGTTTTGAAAGTACAGAACTCTTTGTCGTACGACCATTTAAGAGTCCACCTGTTCCGGTGAGTGTCCACGTTGCATTGATTGAAGCCACAATATCAATATTTGAATTTCCTTCTCCAGTTGAATAGGTCGTTCTATTTGTATTTGGACTAAAGCGGTAGTCGTAAGCACCTAGCTTCATACTGATTTTTGGTAGAGGAAGATTATTCTTAAGTGCTAGTTCGTAACTTCTCTTGGCATTCTCCACGTCTTTTAGAGCATCGAGCGTATCTGGATTATTCTTTGCTGCTAGACTTAGAATTTCACTTAATGGAGTTGTTAAGAGTTCATACTTCAGACTCTGCTGAAGAATGTACTTTGTACCCACTTCATCATTTATTAGATTAGCTATTGTTTCATTTTGTAGTTGAACTTCGTTTCTAGCTTCTTGAAATTCGTTCTGTGCCCTAAGATATTCGGATCTTGCTAGATAGTAGTCTTGTTTTGTGATTTTCTTTAAAGAAATTTTCTCTCTATTTAATCTATAAATAAAAGAAGCGTGACGAAGTTGATCTCTCTTAATTCTTTCCTTCTCATTTAGAAAATAGAGCTTGAAATAAGAAATAATTAAGTCGTGCTTTAACTCTCTCGTCGCCTCACTAATATTTTCCTTAGATCTCTTTATATCTGCTTTAGTATTTAGATAAGGAAGATAGTCTTTTCCCCAGTTGAAGAGAGTATAGTCTCCAAAGTTTAGGGCCAGAGCTCCATCGGGTCTCTTATTTCTAGGAATAGAGTTATTACTTCCACTCTTAACTGTACCAAGGCGGTGTTCAGGACTAATAAGAGTTATGTTGACTCTGGGAATCCAGAAATCTTCCCAAGTATCGTCCCACTGCAAATCTAGAATTTGAGAGCTATATTTTCTGATTTGTTGACCGTGGTTCTTTCTTAGACCTTGTTCAATTACATCATTTAAGTGTAAGGCCTTAACATTGAGTCTGTCCTGAGACGTCTCATCAATTGTTTGAATGTAACTCTCGGAGTTTAATTGTTTTGGTGTGGGTTGAGCAAAAGTGGCTCCTGCAAGAAGTGCAGTCACTGCTATCCCTGTTTTCTTAATGAATCCGTTCATTTAAATGTCTCTTTTTTCGTGTGTGTGTAAGAAATGATACGAAAAAAAACAGGGCCTGAAAAGGGAAGTTTTTAAAGATTATTTATAGTGTGAGTCCGGGGCAGCCGGTACGAACAATACTTTCTTCAAGGTGAGTAATTTTAATGAGAGAGAGGCGAAGTTCATTTTTTAATTTACCGTAATTTTCTATTAACTTAACCTTTACCGTTTTCTTTTCTTTGGGAACATACTTTAGAAGCTTTCTGTTTCTAGTGATTAATTCCATGAGTTTTTGCTTATGAGCAACCTTCTGGTTTCTCTTGTCTAATAACTCTTCGCATCTTCTAGAGATACTCGGATCAGTAATAACAGTATTTTCATAGTCTTGGGCCTGAATCGAAGAGAGTTCGAACAGGAAGCAAAGCGTAAATATAATAAAAAGTAATTTTCTAGTTATCATTTTCATTAATTATAATAACATAGCTTGGAAGATTTAATCTAAAGTGTTAAATTCTACCCTTAAGATCACGGAGTCGATTTTTGAATGAATTAAGAGTTCTCGTACTCATTCCTGCTCGCTATGCGTCGTCGAGGTTTCCTGGCAAACCTCTGGCAAAAATCTCTAAAAAATCAATGATCCAAAGAGTTTATGAAAATTGTTTGGGAATAAAAAACCAACTTAAAAACTCAGTTGTTAGTGTTGTTACAGACGATTCAAGAATCGAAGATCATATTAAGAGCTTTGGTGGTGAAGTTGTTCGTGTAGATGATGATGTAGCTTCTGGCTCAGAACGAATCGCACTTGCCCTTGAGAGGTTTTATTCAGATAGAGAATGGGACTTTGTGATCAATGTACAAGGAGATGAGCCACTTATTGAGAGCGATCTTCTGTCGAGGCTTGCTAAGTATCATTCTGAAAGTGACTTTGATATGGCCACTGTCGTAAAACCATTTTCTGGAAATGAAGGTGAGCATTCAGATGTAAATAAAGTAAAAGCAATTTACAGTCCTGTACGCGGACAATGCCTCTATTTTTCAAGAGCGCGTCTTCCATATTATAGAGATCAAGTAGAAGCGCAGGATTGGTTTCTTCATATTGGAATTTATTCATTTAAACCAAATATTCTAAAAGCTTTTTGTAAGCTTCCGCTCTCGCACTATGAGAATATAGAAAAATTAGAACAATTAAGAGCGCTAGAGAATGGTTATACTATTGGCGCCATAAAAACAGAAATGACATTAATGGGCGTAGATGTCCCTGATGATATTAAAAAACTTGAAGGAGTACTCCGTGAAAGGGAAATCGAGTCCTAAGAAATTTATTTTTATTACTGGAGGAGTGGCAAGTTCTTTAGGGAAAGGCCTTGCTGCTGCAAGTATTGCAGGTCTTCTAGAAAGAAGAGGACTCAAAGTTAATATGCTTAAAATGGATCCTTATATAAATGTTGATCCAGGAACGATGAGCCCAACTCAGCACGGAGAAGTTTTTGTGACTGACGATGGTGCTGAAACAGATTTAGATTTAGGTCACTACGAGAGATTTACTTCGCTGACTTTGAGCCGAACAAGTAATTTCACAACAGGTCAGGTTTATTTACAAGTCATTGAGAATGAGAGAGAGGGAAAGTATCTTGGAAAAACTGTTCAAGTTGTTCCCCATATCACAGAAGAAATAAAGAGAAGAATTCATATAGCTGCTGAAGATACTGAAGTTCTTCTTGGTGAGATTGGTGGAACAGTAGGAGACATTGAGTCACAGCCTTTTGTTGAATCCATTAGACAACTTGCTCAAGATGTTGGCCCTGAAAATGTACTTTTTGTTCACTTAGTGCTTGTTCCGTATCTTGGTGCGGCAGGTGAGTTGAAAACAAAGCCGGCGCAACATTCAGTGAAAGAACTTAGATCGATGGGGCTTTTTCCTCACATTGTTATTTGTAGATCGGATAGAGAAATTGAACAGTCTCTAATTGATAAAATTTCTCTATTTTGTAATGTGCAAAAGGAAAATGTTTTCCAATCTATTGATGTCGATACAATTTATCAAGTACCACTGAGTTTACATGCCCAAGGTCTTGATCAGAGAATTGCAAATCTTCTTGGTATCTGGGCCGCAGCTCCAAAAATTGATGATCTTGAGAAAGTTGTTTACAACTTTAAGCATCCTCTTAGAAAAGTAAAAATTGGAATAGTTGGAAAATATACTGAGCTTGTAGAATCTTATAAGTCATTGGACGAAGCCTTAAATCATGCGGCCAATTCATGTCAGCTAGAGCTAGACCCTGTTTATATAGACGCGGAAGACTTGGAAAAAGGAAAGGATTCAATTCTTTCAGAGGTTCAAGGTATTCTCGTTCCTGGTGGTTTTGGTCAAAGAGGGACGGAAGGAAAAATTCAGGCAATAAAATTTGCAAGAGAAAATAAAATTCCATTCTTTGGAATTTGTCTTGGAATGCAGCTTGCTATGATTGAGTTTGCTAGAAATATAGTAGGTCTAGAGCAAGCAACGAGTGAAGAATTTGGCAGTGCAGGGGACCTGGTCGTTCACTTTATGGAAGGTCAGAGTCAAGAGGGAACTAAAGGTGGTTCCATGAGGCTTGGTGCCTACGAGTGTGACCTTGCTGATAAATCGTACGCGAAGAAAATTTATGGAAGCACTAAAATTAGTGAGAGACATAGACATAGGCTTGAAGTTAATAATTTATATACGTCGAAAATTAGTGATGCTGGAATGATTATTTCTGGAGTGAATAAAGAACTTGATTTAGTTGAAGTTGTAGAGCTTTCAGATCATCCTCACTTTATTGCTTGCCAGTATCATCCTGAATTTAAATCTCGTCCGTATACTCCACACCCATTATTTAAATCATTTATAGAAAAGGCAGATCAATATGGAAAATAAGAAAATGGACTTTTTTATAGGTCCTTGTGTTTTAGAAAGTGAAACGCTTGCAATGGATATTGCAGGCAAATTAGTTGAAGATCTAAAAGAGTTTGAAGATAAGATTCAATTACATTTCAAAGGAAGTTTTGATAAGGCCAATAGGTCATCGATTGATTCCTATAGAGGCCCCGGAATTGAAGCAGGTCTTAAGATTTTAGAAAAAGTAGGAAAGACTTACTCTCTACCTACTATTACTGACTTTCATCACCCTGAACAGGCCGAGCAGATAGCATCAGTGGTTAAGACATTACAGGTTCCGGCTTTTCTCTGCCGTCAGACTGATATGATTTTAGCTGGAGCCGAGGCGTGTGCTAAGTATAGTGGTCAATTAAAAGTTAAGAAGGGACAATTTTTAAGTCCTGAAGAAACTAAGAATATAGTGGATAAGGCCTTAAACTTCTTAACTAAGGATCAAATTCTATTAACTGAGCGTGGGACGAGCTTTGGTTATAATAACCTCGTCGTTGATATGGCCAGCTTTCAGATCATGAAGAGTTTTGGAGTTAGAACTATTCACGATGCCACTCACTGTGTTCAAAGACCTGGAGGTCTTGGAACAATTACTGGTGGAAAAAGAGAACAGATCTTTACTCTAGCAAAGGCCGCTGTTGCAGCAGGTGCAGATGGTATTTTTATGGAGTGTCATCCAAATCCTGAAAAAGCTCTATCTGATTCGGCAACTGCTCTGCAAATTGAAAAAGTTAAAGAAATCGTCAGGAAATTAATTCAGATCAAGGACGTTGTTAATGCAAGTTAACCTAAGAGATGTTGCAGAAAAATTTAAAGATAAGCTTTTAAAAATTAAAGTTGTCGCGTTTGATGTTGATGGAATATTAACTGATGGCAGAGTTTGGTATAGTGGCGATGAGATGGGATGGAATCGTTTTACAGATACGCGTGATGGTTACGGTCTCAAGATGCTAAAGAACTTTGGTTTTAAAGTTGGAATAATTACTGGGGGAGATTCTCTTAGTGTGATTAAGAGATTCAAAGAAAATCTAGGTCTTGATTTTGTTTACTACGGAAATGAAGACAAGAGAGAGTCTTACAAATTACTTCTTGCAGAAGGGTATCGCCAGGATGAAATTCTCTATGTCGGGGATGAGTTCTTCGATGTTCCACTGATGATTGCAAGTGGATTTTCAGCAACAGTTCCTGTTGCTTCTGAAGAAGTTCGAAGAAAAGCTGACTATGTCACTTCTGTTTCAGGAATTGGTTCTGCCAGAGAAGTTATCGATATTTTAAGGTATGCTCATGGGCTTTACCCTGAAGTTTTAGACTTAGACGGTAATATTATTAACTTTGAGTAGGTTTTCCAATAGGGATGCTTACTTCGAAGTGAGCACCACTTTCTTGTGCTTCACTTACTAAAATTAAATCACCAGACATCTCTCTCATGAGCTGTCTGGAAATGCTTAGACCAAGTCCTGTTCCACTCCCCATTCCCTTTGTTGTATAAAAAGGAGAGAATACTTCTTCTTCTATTACTTTAGGAATTCCTGGGCCTGAGTCGATGAAGTGTATAACACATATATCTTCTTTGACTTCTGTTGAAATTTTAATTTCTTTAATACTTGAATCTTTTAAAGCATCAATTGAATTGTTAATTAAGTTTACAAGGACTTGGGAGAATTGAGTTTCTTTCGTTATAATATTAAGAGTTGTATCAAGAGAAGAAATATCTAATTTGATTTTATTCTTCTTCATTTTTTCTTCAATAAAGATAAGAGTTTTAGAAAGAATAGTGTTCAAATTCTTTGATTCAAGTTTATCTTTACTTCCTTCCCTTGAGAAATCTAAGAGATTCGAAATAATCTTTGAAGTTCTATTTACTGAGCTTTCAATATTTCTCATGGTTGTAGAAATCTTGTTTTTCTTTTCTTCGCTTTGTATTTCAATGAAGCTGAGCTCGTGTTCTAACATTGTTAGAGAGAGTGAAATGATACCCATTGGGTTGTTGATTTCATGTGCAATACTACTTGCTACCTCACCAATTGCAGCTAGCTTTTGATTGTGAATTGACTTTGATCTCTCTGCTTCTATTTGAGCCTGGGTTTCTACTTTCTCTGTATTATCTATACATTGTATGAAGATATAATCTTCTTTCTTATCTTGTATAAAGGTCCAGATGGTATTCTTCCATACTTCAGTACTTTTAAAGTTCATCTCCAGTTCAAAATGCTCGGATCTTTCTTTTAATGAGGTGAAAACCTTATTAAATTGTGAATTTTCTGTTAACACAGTATCAAGTAGAATATTTCCATTTTTCTGTTTAATTTGAAAAAGCTCTATTGCGGCTTTATTTGTTTGAATAATATTTCCCTTATAGTCTAGTATTAAAAGTGAAATAGGTGAGGAGTCAATGAACTTCGCTAGCTGAGATTTCTTCTTTTGAAAGTTATTAAAAACTTCAATGAAGTTTTCTTCAATGACATTAAACTCTCGAATGATACTTTTTCTTGGAACAGTTGGTATATTTCGAATCATCAGAAGATTAATGGTACTTAGCAATCCTTCAAGGGGAGGTGTTATAGTTCTATTGGCAAGATATATTGTGAGGATACATAGAAAAATAGATATGAAGAGAGTTAAAATAAAATTTATAATATATGAACTCTTTAGATTTTTAATATAGTCGGAGCTTGTTTGAAGAACAACTTTGAGCCGATTGTTTCCATCAATGGGAATACTCCCTATGAAAAATAGTTTACTCTTCACTTGTATAAGCTGATTAAAATCTGCAGTACTTATCTTGTGAATCTCTTCTTGACTGAGTTCCTGAGTTCCAGATACGAAAGTATTATTTACAAGAAAGAAAACGTTGTGATTATTTATCTTTTCAGAGAGTCCACTAATGAATTTATTTTTATTATTAATTATATAACCACTATGTATTGTTGCTAAAACACGGCCAGTGACTTTTGAGATAATTTCTTCTTTTGCAAAGATAATGACATTTTTATTCTCGGTAATATATAGGTTTAGTTCTTTTGGCAGAGGGTTGTTTGTAATGTAGTTTCTTACTATCTCTCTACTATTAAGTATGTTGAGGCTGACATCAATAATACTTTCTTCACCATCATAGGTTAGAAAAAGAAAATCAGCATCTAATGATTCATGTATGCCTTTATATAATGTATTTTCTATTTCTTTTTTATCTCCTCTTTCTAGACTTTGAATTAGAGATGAATTATTTACGTATTGAGACAGTTTGTTACTTCTTATATTTAACTGTGAGTTTATGAAAATTTGAGTGATCTTTTCTTCGTCTTTAAAATCATCAATAGTCTTGTCTCTAAGAAGTAGCATTGATGAATTAAACTGATTATAAAAGAGAGGGATCGTGACAAGAATGACAATGATGATAATAATCATTCCAAGGAGTACTGAAATCTTATAGTCTTTAGTTTCTTTCATTTGAATACCTAAAAGCTTTTTCTATAAGTGAGCTTATTTCTGGGCTACTTGTTTCTTTAGTTATGAGAGTCATACTGCCTGAGAAAATTTGAGGTACTTTCTTCGCATTACCTTGGAGGTCTAGTTTTATCGCTTCTGCTATAGCAATGGCACTATCGTCATTCATACGCATGACAGAGAAATCAATTCCATTTTTAGTTCTTAGAAGGCTATCTATTTCAGCACTTCCTCCTCCCCAGCCATTTAAGAGAAATTTATGGTCAGCCTTAAACATTTGCGCCTTAAGACTTATGTCTGTAGCACAAGATATGATTAAATCTATTTTCTTATTGCGACTAAAAAGGTCCTTAAGTGCAATTTCCACTTTCTTTGGGTTTGCATCTGTATAATATCTGCTTACAAGTTTCCATTTTCTATCTTTTGAGAGTTCCTTTATAGCGTAATCTCCCCGCATTTTACTAACATAGCCCTTAGAGTGATAAAGCACAGCGTAGCTTCCACCGTTAGGTAGTCTTCTTCCTACTTCTTCAATTAGTTTCTGTGTTCCTTCTTCATGATCAAAACCCACATAAAAGAAGGGTTGGTTCTTTTCCCAAGACTTCAAAGGTGTTGTTATATTTAGTAAAATTAACTTAATAGGAGAGTAGGCGAGAGTTTGATTAATCAACTTTGAATGCTCTTTGACGTTTAGAGTGAAAATTAGGTAATCAGGCTTCTTCTTTATTGCCTCTAGTATTTTTGCAGATTCTTTCTTAATATTTCCACCTGTAGGAGTAGGAATAACTTCAAGCTCAAAAGCAACTTTACTTTCAATAAGTCTCTTTTTGAGCGCCATTATATTTCTCCTCCAGTAATCAGATACTTGATCTTCTGGATAGATCATCACAATTTTTGTTTTCTTCACTTGTTTAATTGAAATTTCTTGAGCAGCGTTTTCGACTAATTCTTTAAAACTTCTTAGAATACTAATCTGGTGAGGATATTTATTTAAATAATCTTGATAATGCCAATACTCATCCGATGATGTAGTAAAAGAGATAACCAATAATAGAGCAGCGCATATAATCTTCAATTTATATCCTTTAAATATAACTACTTATCGGAAGAGCTTGATTTTACTAAAGTTCTTCTCTAAAACTTGACTCAAGCTCTAGGTTGTTTTAATTATGAGAGGTAATATTCAGAGTTTAGGATTAAGAATGTCAGAATTAGATAAATTTCAGGCCCTTTTAGATGAGGAGTATACTTGGCCAGCTCCCTACTTATTCAAGTTCATTGTCCCTAAAACAGAGTTAGAGACTCTGGAGTCCTTAGTTGAAGGGAATCAAATAACAGAAAAGCCATCAAAGCATGGAAAATATATTGCTGTAAGCTTCACTAAACTCTGTAATTCCTCTAAAGAAGTTCTGGATATGTATGCAAAGGTTTCTGCAATTCCAGGAATTCTATCTCTGTAGTAAACTATTAGTAGTTTAATTTTAGGAGAAGAAATGAAATATGATTACGCACTTGTTGTGGGCGCTGGAGCCTTTGGGACTTCTATAGCATCTGTTCTCGCAAATAATTTTAAGAAAGTTATTTTAAAGGTTAGATCTGAAGATGTTTATGAAAGCCTCTTAAGAGGAACCAATGAAGTTTATCTTCCAGGCATTGAGCTGGCCGATAATATTGTACCTGCACTCACTTGGGAAGAAGTCGATAGTAAGACAAGTGGAAAAATTGAAATTATTGTTTCAGGGCTTCCTACTGCAGGAATAAGTGACTTCTTTAAAGAAAACCGTGATCGTTTTTCAAAGTATTTTGAAGCTGGTGTACCCCTTGTTTCCCTCTCTAAAGGGATTGATCCAATAACATTAGAAATGGCCGATGATCTATTTTTTGATCTTTGGAATGAGCATAAAGAGTTATTTACTTTCTTGTCGGGGCCAAGTTTTGCGAAAGAAATTTTAGAGGAGCAGGTAACTCTTGTGACTGCTGCAGGGAGATCAAAGCATGTTTTAGAAAGTGTTTCTTCCATGCTTGATACATCATATTTTAAAGTTTTACCAAGTTACGATGTGAAAGGAGTTCTTTTAGGTGGAGCTCTTAAGAATATTTTGGCCATTGCTGGGGGAATTATTGAGGGACTAGGGTATAACCATAATACTAGGGCCGCCATGATTACTAGAGGAATTGCTGAAATGCTCCGCTTTGGAAAAGTTTTTAATGCAAGACCTGAGACATTCTATGGTCTAAGTGGAATGGGTGATTTAATTCTTACGACTACTGGGGAGCTTTCAAGAAATAAAACTTTTGGGTTAGAAATAGCAAAGGGAAGAAGCGCTCTTGAAATCATTAATTCACAAAGAACCGTTGTTGAAGGATTTAAAACAGCAAAAGCTGTTCATTTAATCTGTGAAAAATATGGAATTCGCGCAAATATTTTCCAAGGCGTTTATCAAGTTCTCTATGAAGAAGCTATTCCTGGAGAAGTACTAAAGAAATTAATGAAACAACCCAGTAAATTTGAGCTTGATTAATTCAAGCTCTCTTTAATTTCATTTATTGAAATAGTTTCTCCAAGATTTATTAATTTTCCATCCTTGTTGATAACAAAGTAGGCAGGAACACCAACAAAACCATTCTTTCTAAGCCAGCTTCCAATAACTTCATCTCTCTTTGTCCAATCAGCAAGAAGCAGATGAATATTCTCTTGCTCAACAAGGTCTCTAAAAGAGTCAGTTTCAATAACTAGTCTTTCGTTTACTTTACAGGTAAAGCACCACTTCGCAGTAAAATCGATAAAGACCTTCTTTCCTTCTTTAGAGTAAGAATTCATTTTCTCTTCTGACCATTTTTCCCACTGCAGTCCTTTTGCATTCTTCTCTTTTAGTAACATAGATCCATTTACCGTTGTAGATGTTCCTACTGGAGCTGAAATAATATTTACTACTAGGGCTATATAGAGAAGATGAAAAGTTATTCTCCAAACTTTAGATTTAGTAATCTTCTTTGATAAGTAGAAAGCAAAGAAACAAAGAAGAAGAGCAGTGTTGAGTTTAATCATTACACCGGCCATATTATCAGTTAGAGAAGAATAGACATCTATTAACCAAATAGTTGTAAGAAGTAGTGTTAATCCTAGGAATTTCTTTAAATTCTCCATCCACATTCCAGGCTTAGGGAGAAATGAAATCGTAGCAGGAAAAATTCCCGTTACTAGAAATGGAAATGCTAACCCAATTCCTACAGATAGAAAAATAGCTAAAATAGTTAGATTAGAAGATGTAAAAGCAAAAGTAAGTGCTGTTCCTAAAAAGGGGGCAGAACATGGAGTTGATAGAATTGTTGCGAGTACCCCTGATGTGAAATCACCAAAGAAGCTATCATTTGTTTCTAGGCCCCCTAACTTCGTTCCTCCAGGAGTTCTAAACTCAAAAAGTCCGAATAGATTTAGAGCGAAGATGAAGAGTACAAAAATCATTGCAAGTACAAATAAAGGAGATTGAAGTTGAAATCCCCATCCCACTTGTTCGCCGGCCTGTTTTAGAAGAACAATAGCTAGCGTTAATAGAGAGAAGGTCGTTAAGATACCAAGAGTATAACTTAGGTTATGTTTTAAAATTCTCTTCTTACTTTCAGCTCTATGCTGAATGAGACCAAAGAGTTTTATAGAGATTACAGGCAGTACACACGGCATGAAATTTAAAATGAGACCGCCGATAAAAGCTAGAAAGAGGTAGGTAAAGAATGAATTTTCTGAGGAGTCTGTTTGTGTCTGATTTTCTTTCGCTGCGACTTTGGACTTTTCATTGGTGATCACAGGAGTGAGAAGCTCCGTGAATTTTTCAAATCTTTCTGCGGCAGTTAGAGAGTATGTGTGAAAAGATTTCTTAATGGTATTTGTTTCTCCTGAAACAGGGTCGGCATAGAGAAATTTTAACTCATAAGGGGATTCAAACTTTCCATCTTTTGGAAGAGGAAGTTCAGGATCCATGTACTCGCCGTCCCATTCAATCGTATACTTCGCATAGAAGTTACCTTTCTTGTCTTTGAAAAGCTTTTCTCTGATAAAGTTAAAAGGCTCATGAGGAAAGGGCGTTAAAATATTCTTCTTTAAATCTACTTCCTTCCCCTGTAGTGACGTAAGGTTGTAGTAGAGGGTTAGTTTATTATCTTCATTTCCAGGAGCTTTCGCTAGGACAAGATCAAGTTGATTTGGAAATTCGATCGCTCGAGGTAATTTTTTAAAAATGTCTTGAGTACTTTCTGGAGATACTTCAAGTGTATTTCCAACAATACTTGTTATGGAGTAATTCTTTAATTCTCCGCTAACTTCTCCCTTTCCTGGAATACAGATATTCTTACAAACTAGCCAATTGGACTTTATATTGAAATGAGCGTTTGCAGCAGAGGTAGGAAGTTTAAAGAATAGAGAATAATCATTCTCATACCCAAAGGCGAGCATATCCCCCTCTTCAATATACTTTTG
This sequence comes from Halobacteriovorax sp. JY17, assembly GCF_002753895.1. Taxonomy (NCBI): domain Bacteria; kingdom Pseudomonadati; phylum Bdellovibrionota; class Bacteriovoracia; order Bacteriovoracales; family Halobacteriovoraceae; genus Halobacteriovorax; species Halobacteriovorax sp. JY17. Next base: position 1,732,995 of record NZ_NJER01000001.1, read on the forward strand.
AGGCTCTGGCCATTCAAGTTCTTCAAGGACGGTGCTCTTTCCGTTAATTTCAAATTCATATTTTATTGGAAGACCTGCATCTCCTGGATTTTTCCAGTAGGTGTGCCAATGGGGATGGTTCTGATAATTCAAAACAAGGAAGTGATCAGTTTCAGTGCTTAGAGTTGACGCTGTAAATTTCACAGGTATATCTGGAACTTTTTCTTCTTTGCCATTACTCGCGCCTGAGTTTATAGAAAGGGTGAGTAATACTGTGATAATGAACAAAAGAGTATTCTTACTCATTTTAGGAGGCTCCATGTGAACTTTTCTATCTTCTATAGATATTATATATTATCAAATTATCGTTATATGCCTATTAAAGTTGAGGGATCTGACTGAAAAATTACCAAAAGTTAACAAATAAAGTGATATGATTTAAAAATTGACGAATATAAGAGGCTCGATAATGAAAAGATTTCCAAAATCTATTATTTGCATGACTGAAGAAAGTGTAGAGGTTCTCTACGCTCTCGGAAGAAGTGAATTGATTGTAGGAGTCTCTGCATATGTTGAGCGTCCACCTGAAGCGAAGAAGAAGAGAACTATTTCTGCTTTTACTCACGCTAATTTAAAGAGAATTATTGAAATGAAGCCTGATTTAGTCCTAGGTTTTTCAGATATTCAAAAAGACATTGCAAAAGACTTAATCGCAGAGGGATTAAATGTCTTTATTGCTAATCATAGAAGTATCGAAGGCATCTTAAATTATATCCAAATGCTTGGTAACCTAGTTGGTGAGAATGAGAAGGCTTCCTCATATATTCAAGAACTAGAAGAGAAAATATCTTACGCTAAATCTAAAGCTAAGACTTTCAAGATAAGACCAAAGGTCTATGTGGAGGAGTGGGATAATCCTCTTATATGTGGAATTCAGTGGTTTTCTGAAATCGTCGAAATTTGTGGAGGTGAGATTATACATAAAGAGAAGAGCCTATCATCACTTGCTACAGGAAGAATTGTGACAAATGAAGAAATTGTAGCGGCTTGTCCTGATATAATACTTGCTTGTTGGTGTGGAAAGAAAGTTGTCTTTAATCATATCTATGAAAGAGCAGGGTTCTCTAGTCTTCCTGCCGTCAAAAATTCTCAGGTATTCGAGCTTGATCCTGCTATATTTCTTCAGCCAGGGCCCGCTCCAATAGTCTCTGGAATTGATCAACTTCTCGAAATCTTTGAGAATTATCAGCAAACCTAAATAAAAATTCATTTTAATCATGCTTTTTCAAAGAGTCTGCTAAATATTTTAGCAATTTGTCCGATTAGGTAAGAGAAGATTAAGGTTTTTAAGAGGATTAACCTATGCAGAAGGCCATTAAATTAACACTACTAACAACGTTCTTAACAAGTTTTGTTTCTTGTGGATTCGTAAATCATATTGAAGAGAGATCTGCACAGATCAACCATCAAGAAGATACGATTTTACAATTATCTAAAGAGACGAGAGATTTGCAGTATCAAATTTCAAAATTGAAAACTGAAATTGCAGCTCTAGAAACTAAGAATCAATATCTCACTGTTCAGTTAAAAGAATCAATGGGGGAAAGCCCTGCAAGAGCGAGAGGTATTGCCTCTGTAGCTCCACTAGAAGATGCAACTGATCTTGTGAAGTTTGATGTTTATAAGTGGAAGCCTGATCAAGTATTAGCTGTGGCGAAGAAGGAATTCTCTGCTAAGAATTTTGAAAAGTCCGCACAATTTTTTTACACATACAAGAAGCAATTTCCTGGTGATAAGAAAATGGATGATCAATTTCTCTTTCAAGCAGGTGTTGCATCCTTTGAATCTGGAAAACACTATGACTGGGCAATTACTAATTTTTCAAAGTTAGTAGAAGCTTATCCAACTTCAAAATTTTATAGAGGTTCTAAACTATGGATGGCCTTAGCTAATCTAAAAGTGGGTAATGAAGAAGAGTTCTTTATAGCTGCTGAAGAGTTTAGAAAGAAATATAGAAACACTCCTGAATGGAAAATACTGAGTACTCACTATGAAAAAATCGTTCAAAGACACAAAAAGAATTAGTTTAATCTCTTTCTTTTTCACATTCTTCTTTATGAACCTATCTCTGGCAAACTCGCCGGAGATGATGGTTACCTCTGTTAAAGGTAATGCTTTCCTTGTTAGTAAGGGAAAGACTGTAACCTTGAAGCCTGGCGATCATATTTATGATTTTCAAGAAATCTTCACTGAAGTTGGTGGACAACTAACAACAAAGAATTTTAAAGATCAAGTCTTCCACTTCTCAGGTGGAAGTAGTGCCAAAGTTTTAAAGAATTTCTTAGAGTTACAGAATGGATACTTATGGGTTCAGTCTCATGAAAAAAAATCTCAGATTTATAAAATTCAAACACCAAATAGTATTATTTCATTTAGTGAAGGTGAGGCCATCATAGATTTTGATAATAATATTGTTAAAACTCAGCTTCTTGTTTTAAATGGTCAATTTTCGTTTTCAAATTTATTTGAAAATTACTTAAATTTAGATGTAACTTCTGGAAAGTTTTCATTTATTTCAAAAGACTATGAAAATGGAGCACCAAGAAATCCAACCCCTGTGGGGAAGAATACATTTTCTAAACTTCAGGCATTATTTGATAGATCAAGTGTTGAGCAAAGAGAGATTACTCCTGTTGCTGATATATTAACTGCTCAAGATACTAGAATGCTTGTGAAAGAAACTCCTAAAAAGAGGTCGATTGCATCAATAGTAGAGCTTGATAGTAAGAGCGATGCTGAAATTATTTATAGAAAGAAACACAAGAGAGACGAATCTCTAGATACTGTTCTGACTAACTACTATGAAAAGAAGTTATCTAACATGAAGGCTACAAAAACGAAGAAGAAGTTTAGCCCAAGCTATGTTAAGAAGTCGGGAGTAAAGGTCTATATTTTTGGTCAAAAGAGCAAAAAAGAGAGATCAATTGCCTCTGTTAAATCGACAAGAAAGCCCGCTTCAATTGGTATGGAGCCAGTAGTTAGAATTAAGAAAGACGCTTTTGAATCTTCACTTACTCGAGAGTATAAGAAACAACTTAGACATGATAAAGAAGTGAACTCACTTATTAATGAATTGAAAAGTTACGATCAAGACTATAAGCAATCTTATTAATTCCAAAAAAAACATTTATTAGTCTAGCGTTTATCTCAGATAAACGCTGATTAGCTTCTCTAAAATAGCTATGTGAAATAGCTTCCTCATCGTTTTCTATAGACATTTAAGTTATAATTTCAACATCTTAAATAAATTATGAAAGAGGAAAATCATGAGCAATTTAACTCCAAAGCTTGCTTTGACTTACGACGATGTTTTACTCAAACCCGGTTACTCTGAAATTCTACCCGCAGATGCAATTTTGAAATCTAGATTCTCAAAGAATATTGAATTGAATGTTCCAATTGTCTCCGCAGCAATGGATACTGTCACTGAGGGGAGAGCTGCAATTGTTCTTGCTCAGCAAGGGGGAATAGGAGTCATCCATAAGAATATGTCTCCTGAAGAACAGGCGAATGAAGTTCGAAAGGTTAAGAAGTTTGAAGCAGGTATGGTTTTAGATCCTGTTACAGTTTCTCCAGAGGCCACTCTTTCAGATGTATTTGCACTTTCTAGAGAGAGAAAAGTTACAGGGATGCCAGTCGTCGATAGAGATAATCTCTGTGTTGGAATTATCACAAGTCGAGATACTCAATTTGAAACAGATCTCTCTGTAAAAGTTAAGGATATTATGACTACAGGTGATAATTTAGTTACAGCAAAGAAAGGGATTGACCCAGGAGAAGCTCAATCTCTCTTACATAAGCATCGTATTGAAAAGCTTCCAGTTCTAGATGAGAAAGGAAGACTTGCTGGCCTTATTACGATCAAAGATATTATGAAGAAAAATGACTTTCCAAACTCCAATAAAGATAGATTTGGAAGACTTCGAGTCGCCGGAGCTATGGGGGTAGGTGATAAGGAGTTTGATAGGGCCATTAGACTTGTTGAGGCAGGTATCGATGCTCTTGTTGTCGATACAGCTCATGGACACTCAAAAGGTGTTTTGAATATGGTAAAGAAATTAAAAGAAACTTTTGCTGAGGTTGATATTATTGCAGGTAATGTTGCTACTGCGAAGGCCTGTGAAGATTTAGCGAAGGCCGGAGCTGATGGAGTAAAGGTTGGAATTGGTCCCGGGTCAATTTGTACTACGAGAGTTGTCGCAGGAATTGGAGTTCCACAGCTGGGAGCAATTTTTGAGTGCGGGATTGCTTGTAAGAAGCTAAATATTCCAATGATCGCTGATGGGGGAATTAAATACTCTGGAGATATTGTAAAAGCAATTGCTGCAGGAGCAAGTTGTGTGATGCTAGGTTCTCTCTTTGCTGGTTGTGACGAATCTCCAGGTGAGATGATTCTCTATCAGGGAAGACATTATAAAGTTTACCGAGGAATGGGCTCACTTGGTGCTATGGCACTTGGTTCAAAAGACCGTTATGGACAAGCGGAAGTTGATGAAATCCAAAAACTTGTTCCAGAGGGAATTGAAGGACAAGTTCCTTATAGAGGATCACTTGCTTCTAATATTTATCAGATGCTCGGAGGACTTAGAGCTGGGATGGGTTATGTTGGCGCCGAAAATATTTCTGCACTTCAAGAGAAAGCAGAGTTTATTCAAATTACACAAGCTTCATTAAAGGAGTCACATCCTCATGATGTGATGATTACTAAAGAAGCACCTAATTATCAAAAGTCTTAGGAATATTATGAAAAGCGAAAAGTTAGTAGATAGAAAAATTTGGATCGTTGACTTCGGTTCTCAATACACACAATTAATAACAAGAAAGTCTCGGGAGCTTGGTTATTCAAGTGAGATCATTACATTAAAAGAATGTAGAGAACTCTTTGATAAGAATGAAAGACCAGATGCGCTTGTTCTAAGTGGTGGCCCTCAGTCAGTATTTGAAGATACGTATGATTATTCCTTTATTTTTGATAATGAAGATCTTCCAATTCTTGGGATTTGTTATGGAATGCAAATTCTTGGAAAATACTTTGGTGGAAATGTAGAGAGAGGAACAATTGGGGAGTATGGACATGCGACCATTGAATTCTCTGGGTCTCAAAAGTTTGAGAATTGCCCAAGTAATATTAGCGTATGGATGAGTCATTCTGATCATATATCAAAACTTCCAAATGACTTTGAACTTGCTATTAAAAGTGGAAATGGATTGATTGCAGGGATTGTTCATAAGTCGAGAAAAATTCTAGGGCTTCAGTTTCATCCTGAAGTTGAGCATAGCGATCATGGCAAAGATATTCTAAATCACTTCTTTAAAAATATTGCAGAACTTGAGCCTGATTGGTCAGCGAGTGAAATGTTAAAAGAAGCGACAGCAATGGTGAAGGCCATTGGAGATAAGAAAGTTCTCTGCGCATTCTCTGGTGGTGTCGACTCTCTCGTTGCAGCGATGTTATCACATCACGTTCTAGGAGAGAATCTATATTGCTTCTTCGTTGATCATGGACTTCTTCGTCCGCAAGACTTAGGACACATAAAGTTACTTCAAGAGAAGCTTCCTCTTAATATCGAAATCATAGATGTAAAAGAATTATTTCTTTCTAAATTAAAAGGTCTTTCTGATCCTGAAGAGAAGAGAAAGATGATTGGTAATACTTTCATTGAAGTTTTTGAAGAGAAAGTTCATGAGTTTGAAGATAAGAAAGGAATTAAATTTGATTATCTCCTGCAAGGAACTCTCTATCCTGATGTGATTGAATCTTTTTCACCACATTTAGAAGATGGAAAATCTGCAACGATTAAGTCTCATCATAATGTGGGTGGGTTACCTGAGAGAATGAAACTTAAATTACTTGAACCATTGAGACATTTATTTAAAGATGAAGTTAGACGACTTGGAGAGGAACTTAGTTTAAATCACGATTGGGTTTATAGACATCCTTTTCCTGGTCCTGGATTAGGAATTAGAATTCTTGGAGAAATTTTTCCAGAATCTATTCGAAAGGTCCAGGAGTCTGATCAAATTCTCTTTGAAGAACTTCATCGCTCTGGATTATATGAAGCAACCTGGCAGGCCTTAACTGTTCTTCTTCCTATTAAAACTGTCGGAGTGAAGGGAGATGCAAGGGCCTACGAAGAAGTTATTTGTTTAAGAATGGTTAATAGCTCTGATGGTATGACCGCCACATGGTCTGAAATGCCGAGAGATTTTCTAACAAAGGTTTCAAGTCGAATTACAAATGAAGTGCGTGGGGTGACAAGAGTCGTCTACGATATAACTTCTAAGCCACCAGGAACAATTGAGTGGGAATAAAGAAAAGGAAGACAAACGTCTTCCTTTTTATTTTTAGAATTTTAACTCAATTCCAATCCCAATAACCGAGTCTTGAATTTCAACTTCACTTGATCCAAATTGATGTGTAGTAGAACCTTGAGTATAAAGGTATGTTCTAGAGCTTTTAATAATATCATTTTCAAAAAATCCATTAATACCATCAAGCATTGCTCCGGCAGGATTCATTAATGCCATTGCAAATCCACCAACTTTTTCAGAGCCAAATAATTTTCCACCATTATCTTTAATCTTTTGCTCCATCGTAAACATAGCTTCTCCCATTAGTGAACCAATAATCGGAGTAATAAGTAAGTCTTGAATTGAAGGAGTTTCAGCAAAAGCTTCAAATCCGTATTCCCAAAAGAATGTAGACATAACAACACTGTATCCGAATGATTCCATTTTATTAAAACCTGCGTGACGAGCTACAGTGTAATAAGCTGCTCCCGAAATAGGGTGTCCTATATAGTTAATCATCCAATCATCTTTATCTACTACTGGACCTTCTTTTACATTTTCCTTCCACTTATTTCCTAATCCTGCTCCTGAAATTTCTTCTTTATCCCACTTCGTAACCGATTCTGGCATTACCCATAGTAGGCCAATCGCAGCAGCTCCAAGAGCTGTGAAGTTTCGAGTTTGTTTCGCTAGTTTCTTTTGTCTTTCAGAAAGATTATTAAATGAAATTGGAGTTCTATATTGATCACCAACGACTACAAATGATGTAAATGGTTTTTCTTCATTTTGAATACAAATGCTCTCTAGTTGATCAACAGGAGCGGCAGTATTTCTTATAAGTGTTGCTTGAAGGGACTTACACTCTACTTGATTTCTTGTATCAACTGTTATTATCTTTCCTTCTCCAAACATTCGAGCTTGTTTTTCTTTCTTTACACGCTCGTCGTGCATATCATCTGTAATTTTATTCCATTCTTTTTCAGTGACAAATCTAGAAAGAGGATTAAACATCCAATCGTCTAGCTTTACTTCGTCTGTTGAGTTTGCAAATGAGCTCATGGAAGCTAATAGTATTGGAAGTATTAGTAGTGACTTAAGCATAGTAACCTCTTTCTCAATTGAATTAAATTGAGGTAATTATATATTCTAAGTAGAGATGAATGAGGATGATTGTAGGATTTTCAAGGGCCGTCAATAAAGTAGACGGCCATAAGATACGGTAATTACTCTAAAGAAATAAGTGCATTTGATCAGCAATAGACTCTTTCTGAGTAATAATATCTCGAGTTCTATGCTGAAGAACTTCGGTCTTGGTGAAGGAATCGCTAAAGGTTTGAATTACAAAGAAACTCATTTGCGGGTAATCTTGTTTAAGAGACTTCATCTCTTCAGTGATGAGTTCAACATTATGAGGGTCATCGTCACTCATTCCAAATCTGTGGTGATCACTATAACCATATTTTTCTATGGCCATCTCAACAGACTCTCTGATGGCCCCTCTTTTTAAATCAGCAATAGAGGCAGCTTCTTGACCACCTGAAAGATGATCCCTAACTTCAGGGTTACTTACAGGGTAAATACTTAAGTAATTAGGTGATTTTGTAAGATGTCCGTCTTGTACGAGAAGATCGATTCCTTTCTTAATTGTTTCTGGTTCGTGACCTCTTGCTGTAATAACTGATACAGGTCTCTGGTTATGAGCTGCGTGGAAAAAGCAATTCCAAGAAGGAGCTTTCCAATTAAAGTCTTTCTTTGAAAGAGCTTCTTCAACATCTTCAATGAATCTTTGCTTCTTGTCTTTTAAAGAATATTTTTGATCGCGGAAGTTTCTAAAACTTCCTTTTTCATCATTGAAATCAATAAAGTAATCTTGATAGAGGCCAGTGATTCCAATTTCTCTATGGTGACCAGCAAAGGCCGCACTCGAGAGTTGAAGCTCTTGTCCTGTTTTCTTATGGAAAATGATTATTGTTGTTGCGAGTGTTGCAACATTGTCATCGAAGTCGAAGAAGTAGAAACTCTTACCACCTAAGTGAAAATTTCTGTCCATTTCAACTGGCCGATCTGCAAAGAGCTCTAGTTGAGAGGTACTTAATGGGATTTTCTTCTTTCTTTTAGCCATGGTGATTTAACCTATATCCATTTACCTAGTGTAATCAAGTGAGTATGTAATATTTAACTAGTGGAAATTGTGCCAACTAATTAAAAATACTACTAGATCAATTTGTGTGTGGATTATTTCTCAGTTAATCGACGATGAAAGAGGAGAGGTTAATCACTTCCTGTGGGAAATCTCTCTTATTAATTTTAACCTTTTTATAGACTTTGTAAAATACACTGTAGTGAGTGAGGCAGATGGCCGCAAACTCAGTGAGAATGTTTTTATTCATGGCGCACCTCTTTAGGAAAGCTAGACCCTTTGAGGTGTGAGACTTATTTATCTTTATAATTTGAGCTATTTCATGAAGAGCTGCTCCAGCATCCTTCCATTCATGATGAATAAAAGCGACTTCCCCCGGTTTTTGAGGAGGATAGTTCTGTTTTAGTGGAAGTGCAGCGCCCGCTTCATCTAGGATTTGTTTGAATTCTGTCTTTGATAAGCGCTTCATTTCCGCGCGCGTGTAGAGTTTTGGGAATTCTACAAGATTTCCAAAGCATTGAAATGAGATGAATAGAGTTATAAGTGATATTTTAAACATTTGTAAGTTCCTATAATAACTAAAATATAAAATTGGGCAAGAGAAAGTCTTGAATTGCTGCGTTGCGCCGTAATATGTATTCATGAACTATTCAGCCGAATGGGAGAGTGCAGTATGAGGGAAATCGACTGACATTTTGTGCTTAATTTGCTTTAATCTGAGTATAGAAAATATATGCGACACCACACACACGACGCATGAATCACGAGGCATTCAATATGAGTGAAAACGAATCTTCATCGCTTCTAGAGACACATCCAAATAGCTTTGTTCATCTTCACTTGCATACGCAGTATTCACTGCTAGATGGTGCAATTAGATTAAAGGATTTAATTCCTGCTGCTAAAGAAATGGGTGTTCCTGCTATTGCTCAAACTGATCATGGAAATATGTTCGGAGCAATTGATTTTTATAAGCGTTGTAAGAGCGAAGGTATCAAGCCGATTCTAGGATCTGAAATTTATTTCACTCCTGGTTCGAGATTTGATCGAAAATCTGCAAGAAGATCGGCCCGTGTTTCCAATCAAGATGAAGAGGAATCAAATCACCACATTCATCACCTTATACTACTCGCAAAGAATAATACTGGTTATCAAAATCTTTGTAAGCTTCTCTCGAGAGCATACCTAGAAGGTTTCTATTATAAGCCAAGGGCCGACGTAGAACTTTTAAAAGAATATTCCGAAGGTCTAATTTGTACGACGGCCTGTTTAAAGGGAGAAGTAGGTTATAACTTCTTTACAGGGCAAGATGATAAGGCCGTTAGAGCAATTGAGAAATTACAAGAAGTTTTTGGTTATGAAGACTTCTACTTAGAAATTCAGGAAAATGGAATTCCAGAACAGGCCGATGTTAATAGAAAAGTTTTGGAATATGCCAAGAACAATAAAGTAAAAGTTGTAGCAACAAATGATGCTCACTACATGACTCCTGAAGATGCGACAGCACAAGAAGTTCTTCTTTGTATTCAGACAGGGAAGTCTTTTGCTGATGAAAATAGAATGAAGATGACTTCTCAGGAGTTTTATTACAAATCTCCTGAGAAAATGCGTGAACAATTTCACTACGCCCCTGAGGCGTGCGATGCCACTTTAGAAATTGCGGATAAGTGTAATGTTGAACTTTCTTGGACAGATGAGAAGGGAAATCAAATTTATCATCTTCCTGACTATCCAATTGATACGGGTGAAACTCCTGATGAATATTTTAGAAGATCTTGTAAGGAAGGACTTGAAGAAAGGTTTAGAGGTCCCCACTTTACTAAATTAGTCGCTCAAGATAATTGGAAGACTGAAGAAGAGCCTAAGTATTGGGACAGACTTAAATATGAAGTCGATATGATTATCGAGATGGGATTTCCTGGTTACTTCCTAATTGTTGCTGACTTTATTCAATGGTCAAAGAATAATGGAATCCCTGTAGGTCCTGGACGTGGTTCTGGTGCGGGCTCTCTTGCGGCTTACGCGATGACGATTACAAATATTGATCCACTTCCATATAACCTTCTCTTTGAAAGATTTATAAATCCTGAACGTATTTCCATGCCCGATTTTGACGTTGATTTTTGTCAAGCTGGTCGTCAAAGAGTTATTGAATATGTAACTGAAAAATATGGAGAAGATAAAGTAGGGCAGATTATTACTTTTGGTAAACTGCAGGCGAAAGCGGTTGTGAAAGATGTTTCAAGAGTTTTTGATCTATCTTTTGCAGAAGCGAATATGTTGTCTAAACTTATTCCAGATGAACTTGGAATAAATCTTGAGAAGGCCATTGAGATGGAGCCTAAGATTCAAGAACTCATCGATACCGATCCAAAGATTAGACAGATCTTTACCATCTCTAGAAGACTTGAAGGTTTATATCGTCACGCGGGGATTCACGCCGCTGGTGTAATTATTACGAGTAAGCCCCTTGTTGAGTATTGCCCTCTTTTTAAAGGTGCCAAGGGCGAGAAGGTTGTTCAATTTGATAAGGACTTTTCAGAAGAAATTGGTCTTGTTAAATTCGACTTTCTTGGACTTAAAACTCTCACAGTAATTGATCATGCTTCTAAATTTGTTCAAAGAGATCATGTTAAAGATTTTGATATTGAAGAAATTGATTATGAAGATTCTAAAGTTTATGACTTCATTGGTGATGGGAATACTATTGGTGTATTCCAGCTTGAATCATCAGGGATGATTGACCTTTGTAAGAGAATTATGCCTGATAGTATTGATGATATTACGGCGATTAATGCTCTCTACAGACCAGGTCCTATGGGGTCTGGGATGCATGATCAATTTGTGGAAATCAAGCATGGTAGGCAGAAAGAGCATTATCCATTTGAAGAGCTAAGACCACTGCTAAAAGATACTTATGGAATTATTGTTTATCAGGAACAGGTGATGAATATTGCCAGAGTTCTGGCTGGCTATACTCTAGGGCAAGCAGATATTCTTAGAAAGGCGATGGGAAAGAAAAAGATTTCTCTTATTGAAGAACATAGGGAGATCTTTCTAAAAGGTGCAGCTGAGAGAGGGTTCGATGTTGAAAAGGCCGGAGATCTCTATCAGTTAATGGCAAGTTTTGCGGAATATGGTTTTAACAAATCTCACGCTGTTGCTTATTCATACATCTCATTCCAAACTGCTTTCTTAAAGTACTACTATCCATCATGTTTCTTTGCGGGACTTCTTTCGACTGAACTTTCTAATACTGATAAAGTTACTATCTACATTAACGATGCTAAAAACCATGGCGTTGAAGTTCTCCCTCCTGATGTGAACGAGTCTCTTTGGCTCTTTAACGTCATTGGGGAAAATATTCGCTTTGGTATGGGAGCAATTAAGAATGTTGGTGAGAATGCTGTTGAAGAATTAATTAGAGAGCGATCTGAAAATGGTCCATTTAAAGGATTCATCGACTTCTGTACTAGAGTTTCTTTAAAAATTGTTAACGGTAGAGTTATTGAATCGTTAATTAAGGTAGGGGCTTTTGATGAGAGCGAGCAAAAGCTCAATAGAAAGACTATGCTTGAAAATGCAGAGCTGATTATTACTTACGCTAAGAAACTTCAGCACGCTAAAGAACTTGGACAGGTTAGTCTTTTCGATATGGCCCCTGTTGAAGAAGATGACGACTCTAACGATCCAATGAAGATGTTAGATATTCAAATCACGAATGACTTTGATGATAGAGAGAAGCTTGCTTACGAGGCTCAGTTGATGGGAATCTATGTTTCAGGTCATCCACTAGATCGCTATAGCGATATTATGGATAAACTTGCATCAATGAATATAGCAACTGCTCATGATATTACTGGTGGTGATAAGAGAGATATGATGCTCGCTGGATTGATCTCTGAAAAGAGAGATATCATGACCAAAAAGGGCGATAAAATGTGCTTCGCTCAGCTTGAAGACCTCTCTGGAAAGATTGAATGTATTGTCTTTCCGAAAGTTTTTGCCGAATTCGGAGAACTGCTAAGTGGTGATGAGCCAGTACTTATAAGTGGAAATGTGAATTTAGCGGAAGAGCCACGCAAGTTTTTTCCTAATAATGTGAAATTATTGAAAGATCAGGCCGAGGATAGGGTTACTTCAATTCGAATTAATGTTAAAATGGAAGAGCTTTCGGAGACTAAACTTGATCGATTCAAGCAGGTACTCTTGAGCTATAGAGGAAGTGTTCCTGCGCATGTTATTTTTAGTGCAAATGATGGACGGGCAAGATTGCCACTAGGAGAAGAGTTTCTAGTTAATCCAACACCACAAATGGCCGCGCGTGTGAATGAACTTTTTAATGGTAATTCAGTTCAGTTTATTGTTGATGGGAGAGTTGAAGATCCAGCAATGCAATAGACTTCAAGGATGGAGAATAAGTGATGAAGGGAATGATCACGTTAGTACTAGCTTTAGTACTAACAGTTAATGTTAGTGCAAAAGACGACCTAACAAATGGTGAAGGAAGGTTTGTTTCTAGAGATGGAGACTCTCTCACATTTGTTAAGAAGCAATTACTTTATGCTGCCGTTAAGGATATAATTACTAAAGAGCTTTCAAAAATGGGTCATAGCTCGGAGGTTTTCTGGGCAAAGTATAATGAAAAGTTTGATTCATACTTTTCTCCTATAAAAGAAAACCTCGATAAGTCTTACGGAATAACATCTTCCGAGACAAAGCTTAGTGGAAGAAAGAAAGAGCAGTATGAGGATTCTCTTAGATCAAAGAAGCTAACTCTTAAAGCAAGATATGGAAAACTTCAAAAAATTCTCGCCTCGTATTCCGTAAAAAAAATGTCTCGTTCTCCTCAATTTCCAAATAGTCGCTACATGAATATTCAAGCGAAGGTTAATCGAAAGTTATTAAATGATATGTTCTACGGCTACACTCGAGGTGGAGAAAAGAGAATATATAAGAATCTATTTGTCACTGTTGAGTTTTCAATGCGAGAAATGTCTTGGCAAGATCTTGGAGTAGAGCTTGAAAATGATTTCACTAGTGTTTTAAAAGAGCATTGGAAGAGATGGTTTGAAGATAAATTTCAAGGAAAAGTAAATAATGTTATCGTTACAACTTCATATGAAGAAGAGAAGCTTGATTCACATTTAAAAATGCTCTCAGAGGCAAGTTCATCTCTCAATCAAATTTCAAGTATTGAAAATGATCTTGCAAAAGAGCAACAAAATGCACTCATCTCTGTGGATGATCAGCTAAAAGATTCTCTTTGGATGAAAGTAAAAGTGAACGTTCAAAAAGTTGCAGAAGATGAAACTTTTAAAAAGAGAACATTTCTCTTTGGTGGTGAGTACTTACTCTTTGATCTGAAGTCTAATCGCCTAGCTTCTCATTATGACTTCATAAGTGAAGAGGCAACATTCTCTACAGCTAAAGACCTTTCTAGTAATTCTGCAAGCCTTGTTTATCGTCTACCTGTGGCGAAGTGGGAGAGCCTTATTAGAGATATCTCTCACTTTCCTCTTGGAAGAAAGAGTTTTAGAATTGATGTCATAGGAGCTAACTCAGTTAAGCAGATTGATGAAGTGGATAAGTATCTCTCATCTATGGGGCTAACTCATAGCTTGAAAGTTAAAGTAGAATCTTTCAATAGAGATAGAGCACAACTTAGAATTTTCTTTAAGGGAACAATTGATGACCTAAAGGGAACACTTCTAAGAACGAAGAATTTAGAAGTAGATGGGCAGAAGAAAATATTTTTTCAAAATGAAGAAAGTCCATTTACAATTAATCTAGTAGATAAAGAAATATCAACGCCAGAGAAGAAAGAAAATGGTCAGGGGTAATCCAGTGAAAGACTTGAATAAGAAAGTTGTTTCTCTAATAAGTATATCTTTAATTTTAACTTCATGTAGCTTTGGAACAATTGATAGAAGCGCGCATGGGAATAGACCTCGAACGGAGCCTCGAACTTTTTTTAACGGGGTTAAAAAGAGAGTTGCTCTCCTTACTTTCTTTAATGAATCTCCTTATGGTGGAGAAGACTTAGGTGTTACTGCCACGGAAGAGTTTAGAAGAGAATTATCAAGAACAGGACAATTTGTCGTAGACCCAATGGCGAAGAAATTATTTGGCTCTTCTAAAGAAATTTACGCCGGTGGTGGGGTAAAGCTAGTTCAGCTATCTCGAAAAGCAAAAGTTGCAGGATTAAACTTTGTTCTCTTTGGAAGAATTATCGACGCCAGAATTAGAGAGAAAGTTGATGAGATTGGTGTTGTTCGTGAAACAAAGTCTTATACAGAGTCTAAAGTTGAAGTTCGGATCTTTGATGTAAATGGTAATAAAGAAATTTACTCAGAAACTCTTAGAGGTTTTGCTGATGATAGTAGTTTCAGATTCTTTCAGGGAGATAGAGAGACGAAGCTTCAGTATAGAAGAGATCTTCTTCGCTATGTTGTAAAGATAGCGGTAAGAAAAGCAATCCCTAGAATTCTAGCAGTCTCTTCAAAACTCGACTGGGTTGGAAGAGTGGCTAAAATTGTTGGAACTAAAATCTATATAAATGCAGGAAGAAATTCAGGACTTAATATTGGAGATATTCTAAAAGTCATGTCGGAGGGAGAGGAAATTTTTGATCCTGAAACAGGCGCTTTAATAGGTGTTTCTAAGGGAACGGTTAAAGGAACAATTGAAGTCATCGATTACTTTGGTGCCGACGGCTCAATTGCTGTCTTGCACTCCGGAGGCTCTGTTCACGAGAATGACTTTGTTCAACTCTACTAAAGGCATAAGTAATGCTTTATGATTTCTTTAAGTTTATGGCCTTCAAGATGGATGCTGAAAAGGCCCATGAACTTTCAATAAAAGCACTCTCAAATTTTCCTTTGGCCATGGCCGATGCCTTTGGCGGAGACATCGAAGACTTAAAGAAGTATCAAGTGAAGCTTAATTCTATGAATTGGAGCTTCCCGGTAGGGCTTGCTGCAGGACTTGATAAGAATGCGAAGGCCATAAACTTCTTTTCGAGGATTCCTTTTGGTGCTGTAGAAGTTGGAACGGTTACACCCCTTGCTCAAATAGGAAATGATAGACCTAGATTATTTCGATATATTGAAGAAGAATCTCTAAGAAATTGCATGGGGTTCAATAATGACGGAGCAGAGAAGATACTTCGAAATATACAAGCGAGTGACCGAGTAGGAAAAATTCTAGGGGTTAACCTTGGTAAGAATAAGACCACCAGTGCAGAGGAAGCTCATCTCGATTACCTAAAATTATTTAAAACCTTTAAAGACCACTGCGACTATCTCGTAATTAATGTTTCTTCTCCAAATACTCCAGGTCTTAGAGATCTTCAAAGACATGAGAGCATGAGAGAAATCTTTGAGTCATTAGAAGACGAGAGAAAGACTTGTAGAACACCACTTTTTATTAAAATTTCACCAGACCTTCCTCTGGATTCTCTAGAGGGGATTGTGAGTCTTGCTAGCGAGTTTAAGCTAAGTGGAATTATTGCAACTAATACAACAATTATGGAAGATAGAGGTATTGGTGGAGTTTCTGGTAAGCTCTTAACTGAGAAGGGGCGTCTTGTTAGAGAAAGACTTCTAGAAATTATGAAAGACACTCCTGAGCTAGATTTTATTGGAGTCGGTGGAATTTCAAATTTTTCAGATGTTTGGGATTTTTGGAAGAGTGGTGGAAAGGCCTGTCAGATTTATTCATCTTTTATTTTTCAGGGGCCGAGTGTTCTTCAAGATATTAAGTCTGGCATTGATGAGAAATTGAAAGTGAATGATTTAAATAATCTTGAAGAGTTGTTTAAGAATATTAAGGATTGTCACTAGTCTATGGATATTTCTGAAATTCCATTTAATATGAATATTGAAATTGCGGACGACCTTAGGGAAGTGCCAGTTGATACAGATCAAATGCACCGAGGAATAAATTTTTTAAAAGAAGCTGCTAGTGAAGAAAGTGAAGAACTTATTAAAGCAAAGATTTTCTCTCACATTGGATTCTATTCAAGAATTGTATTTGAACTTAATCAGTCACATGACTTCTACGAGCAGTCTATTGCTCTCTATGAAAAGCATAAGAAGAAGCTCTCCGCTTTCTCTGTAAAGATTAGACTTGCTGTAACTTATCAATGGATGGGGAAGTTTGCTAAGGCAGATAGTTTCTTTCATCACGCCTTAGAAGTTTGCAGAAGTTCAAATGAAAAAAAAGTTCAAAAATTTGAAGTGACTATTCTTGAGTATTATGGAAAGTGTAAGTTTGAGCAACATAGTATTTCTAAGGCCGAGGAATTGCTAACTGATGCTCTTGAGATTCGAATTATTAGTGGAGACCTAGAGCTTATCAATCAAGCTCAACACGCTTTAACAATTGTGACAAGAAGGCTTGCAAAAGACTAAAGGTAATTTGGTCTTTGGTCGTACTCAATAGGGTCTTCAAGTCCAGCAATTTGAAAGCCTCTAAGCCTTAGAGCGCAAGAGTCACAGATCCCACAGGCCTTATCGCCGCGAGCATAGCATGAGTACGAAGAAGATAGAGGAGCGTTTAGAGAAATGGCCTTTTTAACAATTTCTTCTTTCTTCATGTGAATAACAGGAGTGACAACTTCGATATCCCCATCTTTCGTACCTTCTTTTATAAGGTTATTTAAGGCCTTATAGTATGAAGGTCTACAATCTGGGTATCCTGATGAATCTTCGTAAACTGCTCCAATATAAATTTTCTTTCCACCGACAACTTCTGACCATGAAACGGCCATGGCAACGATATGAGTATTTCTAAAAGGAACGTAGCTATCAGGGATCTCTTCGCTCTCGCCTTGATAGTTCTTTACGTCAATTGAATCATCTGTAAGTGAGCTTCCTCCAATTTGAGTGAGGAAGCTTATATCAATTATTTTTCTAAGAGATTTTGGAACATTATAAAAGTCTGCAATTTTTGTAAAACACTCAAGCTCACGGTCTTGAGTCTTCTGTCCGTAGTTTAAGTGGAGAAATGCCATATTCTCATGTTCTTCATTGGCCATAGCCGCTGTTACGAGAGAGTCCATTCCACCGCTAACTAAAACTACTGCTAATTCTTTGGACTTATTCGACATTTCTAACCTCTATTTAGGCCTTATCAGCTTGCTCCTTGATGTAGCTTAAGAACTCATCAGTCTTAGCAAGGGCCTTTTTCTTCTTTTCGTCTAGTGAGCCTTCTTTTTCCTGAATCATTATATAGAACTTAATCTTAGGTTCAGTTCCAGATGGTCTCATGTAAACTTTAGTTCCATTTGTAAAATTGAAACCTAGAACATTACTAGTAGGTAGGTCAAGTTTCGATAGCTTAGACTCTGTAAAAGATTTAGACTCACCAGTAGAGTAATCTTCTAAGTAGCTGATTTCTTCGCCGCAAAAAGTCTTGTCTGAATAGGCTCTAAAGTTTTCCATGATCCGAGCTATTTTCTCGGAACCTTCTTTTCCAAAATAATTTAAATTGAGAAGTGTCTCTGATGAGAACCCATACTCTTCGTAAATTTTATCGAGAGCGTCTACTAAATCCATTCCCTGTAATTTATGGTGTAAGCAAATCTCACTAAGTAGGGTAATTGAACTTACTCCATCTTTATCTCTTACGAATTCATGATTGAGATATCCAAAAGACTCTTCAGTTGCAAAGACGAAATTCTTTTCTGGATTTGTTTTTTCGAGTTGATTCATTTTCCCACAAATCCACTTAAATCCTGTAAGAGTGTTGAATGTTTCTACTCCAAAGCTCTCAGCTATTAAATCTTGTAATGGCGTCGTAACAATTGTTTTTACAAAGTATGGGTTACTTGGCATCGCTCCAGATTTCTTAAGTCCACTCATCATATAGTGAACCATAAGAACACCAATTTGATTTCCATTTAAATAAATGATTTCACCATTTTTCTTGAAAGCAATACCTACTCGGTCAGTGTCGGGGTCTGTACCAAAGGCCACATCAGCATTTGTCTCTTCCATTAGCTTTACCGCGAGAGCGAGGGCTTCTGGGTTTTCTGGATTAGGAGAACTTACAGTCGGGAAATCCTCATCTGGAAGTTTTTGCTCTTCTACAATTTGAACATTTGTGAATCCAAGATTCTTTAGGGCGGTTGAGCAAGGAATAAATCCTGTTCCGTGAATTGGTGTATAAACTATTTTTAATTTACTTCCTTCTTCTTTACACATTTTGGCATTAACAGCTTTTGAGTTAATCGCTTCAAAGTATAAATTCTCAACATCTTCACCAACCCAGTGAATAAGATTTTTTTCAAGACCATCTTCAAAGTTCATTGTTTTAACGTTAGAGAAATCAGTCATTGAATTATAGTTGTTAATAATATTTGAATCATTTGGTGGAGTAACCTGAGCTCCATCATTCCAAAATACTTTATATCCATTATACTCTGGAGGATTATGAGAAGCTGTTACCATAACTCCTGCTTGAGCTTTATGATGTCTAACACTAAAGCTTAGAAGAGGGACTGGATTTAATCTCTTATAAATATAAGCGTGGACATTATTTGCGGCCATGACACTAGCGACTTCTTTTGCAAATTCAAAAGAGAATCTTCTATTGTCATAAGAGATGGCTATTTTTAATTCAGATAGACCTTCTTCTTTGCCTGATCTAATTATTTCATTAGCCAGCGCTTGAGTGGCCTTTCTAATTGTGTATGTATTAATTCTATTTGTTCCGGCACCAATGATGCTTCTCATTCCACCAGTTCCAAATTCGAGGTCTTTGTAGAATCTCTCAATAATTTCTTTTTCGTCACCAATATCAATAAGATTCTGTATCTCTTTTCTAAATTCTTCATCAAAGTATGAATTCTCTGCCCAAGCCTTAGCTCTCTCTAGTGCATTCTGCTCCATTTTGGTCTCCATTTGCCATTGGGTTCACTTCAAGTCGAAGGTGCATTTTGCCATTATTAAAGAAAAGTGACAAGAATGACGTATAGCATATACTTGAAATGATTAAGACTTTAGCTATATTTTAGACCTACTAAGTATAGTCTTTCACTAAATATTGATATAATAGTTAGTAAACTGAAAAGATTAAGGAGAACGAGATGGCCAATAAGGACATGAAGCACGAAAAGAATATTGCTGGTGCTTGGTATTGTACAGATCCAGATGATGATAACGGAGAAGGGTGTATTGCATGTAATGTGTGTTATACGGGCGCTCCAGAATTCTTTGCTGAAGATGAAGATGGTAATGCTTATATAATGAAGCAACCAACTACTGATGAAGAAGTTGAACTCTGTGTTGAGCAGATGGAAGCTTGTCCAGTAGCATCAATTGGAAATGACGGTTAAATAATTCTCTGGGCCAAATTTCTTGGCCCAATCTTTCTGAAAAAATACATTTCTAAGTTTTGGATACTGGGTTAAAATTTAGCTAGTTATCATTTTTTTTATCCAATTCTCCGAGTTTGGAACTCGGTTTAACAACTAGGAGTGTTAAGTGAATCCAACTAACGTTCAATTAGTGGGGACAATACTTTTCGTGTGCGCTGTTCTCCACACTTTTCTTGTTTCAAAATTTGAGCACCTCGCTCATAAATATCCAAAAGGATCTATCGGCGAAAATATTTTTCACTTCCTAGGGGAAGTTGAAGCCGTTTTTGGAATGTGGGCAGCTATTCTTATTGGTTATATGGCGTCTACTCAGGGGCTAATGGTTTTTGGTGAAGATGGGCACACTGTTGTTGGTGGTGCAATGAAGTACCTCGAAGGGTTAAATTTTACTGAACCAGCATTTGTTTTTGTCATTATGTGTATGGCGGGGACAAGACCTGTGATTCTATTTGCAGAAAAAATAATTTTGGCCCTTTCAAAATTAATCCCACTTCCTGGTAAGATGGCATTTTATTTTTCAGCTCTAGTTATTGGTCCGCTTCTTGGTTCTTTTATTACTGAACCTGCAGCAATGACTGTTACAGCACTAATCCTTCTTGATTACTTCTACTCAGATGAAAATATGAGTAGTAAATTTAAGTATGCAACTCTAGGTCTTCTATTTGTAAACATTTCAATTGGTGGAACTCTTTCTCACTTTGCAGCACCTCCTGTTTTAATGGTTGCAGGTAAGTGGCATTGGGGATTCATGCATATGATTACACATTTTGGTTATAAGTCAGCAATTGCAATTATTATCTCGACTTTGATTATTGTCTTCATGTTTAAGAATGAATTGTCAGGTAAGTTAAAAGTTAAACAAGCACATGATAATGAAATGGTTCCTACTTGGTGGATGACTCTTGCTCACTTAATCTTTATGGGGTTAGTTGTTTACACTGCTCACCATATGGTTTTCTTTCTTGGACTATTCTTATTCTTCTTAGGATTTGCGACAGTTACTAAAGAGTATCAAGACGAAATTAAATTAAAAGAGTCACTTCTTGTTGGCTTCTTCCTAGCTGGTCTTGTTACTCTTGGAGCACAACAAGCTTGGTGGTTACAACCAGTTTTAGGAAAGATGGATGATCTAGCATTATTCTTTGGGGCGACAGCTCTAACTGCCATTACTGATAATGCTGCACTTACTTACTTAGGTTCATTAGTAGAGCTTACTGATTCAGCTAAATATAACCTTGTTGCTGGTGCCGTCGCAGGTGGTGGTCTTACTGTTATTGCCAATGCTCCAAACCCAGCAGGTTTTGGAATTCTTAAAGGTTCATTTGGTCAAGACGGTATTAAGCCTCTAGGTCTTTTACTTGCGGCGATTGGCCCAACGCTAATTGCTATGGCCTGTTTAGAATTATTCCCTTCAATTATAATGAGTTCTGGGCATTAGAAAATACTTTAAAATTTAGAAAAGATAGAGGCCGCAAAAGCGGCCTTTATTATTAGTGACAAATAACTTTAACAGTTTCTCTCCAGCCATGGATATCTTCGATTCTTCCCTCTTGAAGAGAGAGTAGTGTTTCTCTTAGTTCTTTAGCGATAGGTCCTTCAGGGTTTTTTATATTCCATTCATTTCCCCCAGCATCACCAAGCATTCCAATAGGTGTAATAATAGCGGCAGTACCGCAAGCAAAGCATTCACTACATGATCCATTTTCTATGGCAGTAAGCAGATCATTAATATTCATTTTTTCTTCAACAACTTCATATCCAAGGTCTTTCGCCAGTTGAATAAGAGAGTTCCTCGTTATTCCATCAAGTATTGTGTCTTGAATTTCTGGTGTGTGAAGTTTTCCATTGATTACAGAGAAGAAATTCATTCCTGACATTTCTTCAATATAAGTTTTTTCAAGTGCATCTAGCCAAAGAGTTTGTTGGAAACCAAGTGATTTTGCTTTTTGTGCAGAAATTAAACTTCCGGCGTAATTTCCACCTGTCTTTGCTGCTCCCATTCCCCCTGGACATGCTCTAATGAATTCTCTTTCAATCAATACTTTTAAAAATCCTGTCGAGAAGTAGGCTCCTGAAGGGGAGGCGATAACGAGAAATTTAAATTTCTCACTTGGCTTTATCCCTAGATGTTCTTCAGTAGAAATCATAAATGGTCTTATATAAAGGGATTCTCCCGATTGTACAGGGATGAAGTCATTTGAATAGCCAACGATAGCTCTGACTGCTTCTAGATAAATTTCTTCTGGCACTTCAGCCATGGCCATTCTCTTGGCCGACTCGTTAAATCTCTTCGCATTTTGATCGGCCCTGAAAAGATATGGACCGTGCCCTTCATAGTGGTAGGCCTTCATTCCTTCAAAAATCTCTTGTCCGTAGTGGAGAACTTTTGCTGTAGGATCAAGCTCTAGAGGTCCGTAAGGAAGAAGTTGAAGCTCTCCCCATTTTCCATTTTCAAAATCACAAACGGCCATAATTGGAACCATAGTTCTTCCAAAACCGATATCTTCAGGGAGTTTGAAATTATTAAGGGCTTCTAGTGCCTTCGGATCTACATTTAAAGTCATATATAATCTACCTTGATAGTGTGAATTTTTGGCACTATAGCATCAAATGTTCCAAACGTAATGAAGCGCTAAGTTAAAAGTTAGAGGAAAGTTGGAATATTTTCTAATAATATTAGTAGTTTAAATATAGGAGGGTAATTTTGTAGGGTCTATAAACTCTTGAAATTTGGATGTAAAATTATCTCATATGTTATTTAAAATTATAGTTTTCTCACTTGGTTTGTCTCTTTCTACTTTTGCTCAAAATGCAAAAGAAAGCTTTAGTGTTGTTGTTGAAGGTAATAGAAGCGGACTGAATTACATTAAAGCTCGATCCGAATTAACAATGGCAAGAAGTACGAAGTTTTGTCGTGGCTCAAAGATGCCGAAGGCGATTGGGGAGTGGAGTTGTAAGAATACGGCTCCAAGACTTAGTCACTGCGTTTTGGAATATAAGTGCCACTTTGTGAATAAGAAATTTAATAGACTTAGTGAATCGCGAAGACTTAGAGCAAAATTAAAAGACATTCCTCATTTAAAAACAAAGTATTCAATATCACTTTTCTATAAAGACAAGAAAGAAGTTTTAGAAGAGTTGGGAGGAGCCGCTCAGATGAGTCGCTCCATAAAGAAAATGCCCGCTCCCTTTGCTCCTCAAAAGTTAGCTGCTTCAAAGAGTGTAAGTCGCAAAAAGAAAGTAAGAGGGACTAGAGTTCAAAAAGCTCCATTGAAAAAATCTGTTGTACCAACTAAAAAGAAGAGTGTGTCTGAGCGTGAGCTTGAAGAGATTGCTTTTTTAAAAGATGATGAAGTTGATAAGTTAATTAAGCAAGAAGAATTAATTGAGGAAGAAGAAGTCTCTGCGCCAATAGAGTCAGAAAGTGTGGCCAAAGATGACAAGATTGATTTCTCAGAAATAAAGAAAGAAAAGAAAAAAGAATCTAAGTCTAATCTAAAAACACAGTGGGCCAGCTTTGACTTGAGTTATATTATGATTTCAGACGATGAAGAGACTTCTCTTTCTACGTTTGGATTAAGCTGGACTCCACACTTATGGTTTTCTAGTCACTTTGGAGTGAGAGGGAATATTGGTTTTCATTCTTATTCAACACCAGAAACAGAGCTCGTAGCATCGGAGTCATTTCTTATTTATGACTTGGGTCTTTTTGGTGTTTATAAATTCACAAATATTTTCTTTGAGCTTGGTCTTGGATTACAGAAATGGAATCACGAAGAAGCTGAAAATGCGAACACTCTATCTTATGGTTTTGGATATTACTTTGATGAAAAGAAGTTATATATAATTGATAGAGTTTCATTCGGTATGTCATCTCTTTCAAATGATATTGGAACCAAGGAAATGAAGTTTAGCATAGGTGGATCTTTCTAATCCATCTGCTTTTCAATTGTCTTAATGAGATTTTTTGTCGACTTCTCTCTCTTAATTTTCTTCTTATCTTCAAGATATCGTAGATAGAGAACGATATTCTTTATTCTATCAATTCTCTTATCTATTTTTGGAGAAAACATCGGCATCTTACTCTTAGGGTTAATACCTCTAGGGTTGTGAATAAATTTCGCCAGCTTCTTATCACTATATCTCTTGGTGGTACCATTTGTGATTAGCTCACTTACTTTAGTAGAGCCGTAACCATAGACAGTATGACATGAGAGACAATTCTTTCTCACATTCTCATATCCCCAGTTGAGTTTCTGATCTTTTTCTGGAGGAATAATAAAGGTTGGAATTTTTGAAACCAACTCAAACCCAGTTACTTTATAGGGCCAGTGAGTTTTTCTTCTAGAAGGAACTTTATTCTTGTCCTCCTCCCAAATTAAGTAATAAGGGGAGAGGTCAACGACTTTTTCTTTATACATGGTTAGAGAGACAAACTTCTTATTGTCTGCGCGAGAAAAGGCTAGATAAGCTTCACGCTCTTTAAATTTATAAGTTTCAACAATAGGGGTGTAGCGGTCTTTTGTTCTTACTGTGAGGGCGAATTGATCCTTCCATT
Source organism: Halobacteriovorax sp. JY17 (assembly GCF_002753895.1). NCBI lineage: Bacteria > Pseudomonadati > Bdellovibrionota > Bacteriovoracia > Bacteriovoracales > Halobacteriovoraceae > Halobacteriovorax > Halobacteriovorax sp. JY17. Next base: position 1,757,406 of record NZ_NJER01000001.1, read on the forward strand.
CGTCTTTGTAAATACTTTGGAGAATCCTTCGCATAGAAAAGGCATTATAGGTTTCTGGCTTTAAAGTATAGGGATTGAAAACGGTTACTTTATGAATCTTGAAAGAGCTCTTTAATTCTTCAAAGCTTAAAGACTTAAGAAGATTTTCACTTTTATAGAATTGAAGCTCAGAGGTTGCGTAGCAAGAGAGATTAAGTAGGATTGCAAAAATTAGCGTAATAAATAAATTCATTTGGAGATTGTACTGATAAATGGTGCACCCGACAAGGATTGAACTTGTGACCTTTCCGATGTCAACGGAATGCTCTCCCACTGAGCTACGGGTGCGTGGAATTGTTCAAAAAATATAGGAGAGATTTAAAAAAGTGTCAATCTATGATTACCTTGCGTAGCGGCGAGTAGTTGATTATATTCTAGAAAATTAAGAATATAACTTATCCATAAGTATTAAATAAGCTATAAATATCTCTATGAAAAAACGTTTAGATGTCACCCTGTTTCAACTGTTGAAAAATCAGTTTATTGAATTCTTTCCTTGGTATATTGGAGCCTTTATTGCTCTATACTGTACCCATTATATTCAAAGTGAGCTTCCTTTTATGGCAAAGGAGCTTGCTGACTTTGTAATAAGTGAAACTCACGATTTTAATACGATTAAGTTTGCCTACCTTGCGCTTGGTATCATCGTCTTTAGAACTTCATCGAGACTCTTATTCTTTTATCCTGCAAGAATTCTTCAAAAGTATTTAAGAGTAGAGGCCATAGAGAGAATTGAGAGTTCTAATCCAATTAGGTACAAGAAATTTTCTGCGGGACAACTTTTTCAAGTGGTAGGAAATGATCTCGAAGAGGTTAGGGCCCTTATAGGTTTTGCACTCTTACAGGTCGCTAATATTGTTATTGCCATGAGTGTTCTTATCCCAAAATTATCTGGTTTTAGTCCAAGACTTCTTTTGGCCCTCACGCCAGTCTTTGTTGGTTTTGTTATATTCACTATAATTGTGAGTCGAAATAAGAAGTACTACCGTAAGACTCAGGACCTGCAAGGTGAAGTTCAAAATTTCATTATGGAATCATATGCAGGTAAGAAAACAATAAAGAACTATCACGTAGAAGATTCATTTATAAATCTCTTTAAGAAGCATTCGATGGCAGAGCTTTATAACTTCTACAAAGCAGGAAATAATATTGCGCTCTCTATTCCCCTCGTTCCATTTGGTGTAGGGGTTTCACTTCTTTGGGGAGCTCACATTATTCGTGTAGAGCAACTTGGAGCTTCATCACTTGTTTTATTTTCTGGATTTGTTTTTCTATTTTTAGAACCGATGATGTTTCTTTCATGGATTGGTGTGGTCTTTGCTCGTTCAGCTGGTGCTTGGGCAAGAATTAAAGAATTAATCGTTGCAATTAAAGATGAGTGCCCTGAGGAGATTGAGTTACGAGAAGATAATCATTGTATTGATGAAGAAGGATTTTTTAAAGTCAAACTCTGGGATGAGAAGATTGACCTTGAAGTCGTAAAAGATAAGTGGAATGTGTTAATTGGAACCACTGGCTGTGGAAAAACTGAAGTCATTAAGCAAATGGCCAATGTTCTTCTAAATAAAGGTAAGAAAATTTCTTACGTTGCACAGGAGCCTTATCTGTATAACGATACGATCAGTGCAAATATTTTTCTTGGAACTGATATTACCCCTGAGAGAATAAAGAAGGCCCATGATCTCTTAAGGTTATTTGGTCTAGATTATCTTGAAACAAGTATGGAAAAACTCTTGGAACTTGAAGTTGGTGAGAACGGAAAGCGACTATCTGGCGGACAATGCAAGAGGCTATGTTTGATTAGAAGTTTACTCTCTAATGGGGAAATCATTATTTGGGACGACCCATTTTCATCAGTGGATCTCATTCTAGAAAAACAAATATTTAATAAATTAAAAGAAAGTGAATTTGCAGTGGGGAGAACATTTATTCTTAGTTCTCACAGATTAACAACAGTTAAACTTTCAGATTACATACTCTACTTAGATAAAGATCACGGATTAATGGAATACGGTGAGCAGAGTATATTACTAGCTAAAGAGACAAAAACTTATGAATACTTCGAAAATCAAATGGTCTAGCATATTCTTTTTTAAAGGCTCTTCAAGATATGTAGTCTTAATTATTATTTGCTTAATTCTTTCATCGGGACTTGGGGCATTGGTTCCAAAGCTCGTTGCAAAGCTTGCGGAGAGTTATAATAACGAAGATATTTTCTATAATAGTATTAGAAATCTTCTCTATCTCTTCATGGGTGTCTACGTAAATAGAGCACTTTATCAATTATGCATTAATAAGTATGTGAAGTACTTAGTTCAAAATGTTAGAAGCTGGTGCTTTGAAAAGTGGATACTAAGTTATGAAATTCAAGAAGGCGATACTGGACACGAAGAGAAATATCCTCAAGGGGAAGTTCTCTCTCGGATTGTAAACGATACGGAGAGTATTAGAGAACTTGTGACTTCTGGAACATTTGGAATCTTCATTGACCTCTTCTTTGTTGTTTCTTGTATGTTGAGCTTTATTACAATTAATACTGTTACGGGTGTTACTCTTGTTGTAGCGGAAGTCTTAGCAGCATCTCTACTCATTTACGGAAGTAAGTATATGAGAAAGATCTTCTTGTCTGTGAGGCATTCAAGAGGGAACGTTTATAAAACGGTTGCTAATCTTGTAGGGGGAGTAGGAGAGACCTATTTCACTAATCATGAAAATTATGCTTCAAAGAAATCTGAGATGGTCTTCGATGATTACCTAGGGAAAATTTTAAAATCTAATGTTTGGGACTCTGGTTATTATTCAATTGCTGAATCTCTCTATCCACTTCTCCTTGCTCTTGTCGTTCTTATTTTTCCGTATAGTCATATTACTCAAGCGGCAGTGATTCTCGTTATTGTAGATTTAATTCAAAGGTCCATTGGACCAGTGAAAGATATTGCAGGAAAAATTGCTAACGTGCAAAGAGCGGCCAGTGGAGTAGATAGAATTAGTGAATTTATGTATGACCTTGACCAAACGATCTCTTCACCAAGAAGCCATACAAAGAGAGAAGAGAGTTTAGATCAAGTTTCGATTGAGATTGAAGAGTTTTCTTATCCAATAAGAAGAGAGGGGGAGCCTGCCTTTGCTTTAAATCAAATTTCATTCAGCGCCTCTAGAGGAGAGTTAGTTGGAATTGTGGGGATTTCAGGTTGTGGAAAATCAACGCTCCTAAAAATTCTAAGTGGTAATTTAATTCCTCAAAAAGCTGAGATTATTGTCTCAGGTAGTGACGGTGAAAGAGTGATTTTCCCTGGAGAATCATTTAAAGATGTTACTCGCTACAGGGAGTTGGTTGGAATTGTGTCACAGGATTCTCATATTTTCTCAGAAAGTGTTGCGTTCAATATTTGTCTAAGTGAAGAAATTCCTGAAAGCTTCTATACTTTCTGGAAGTGGGTGGAAGATAGAATTCCTTATATTTCTGAAATTTGGGGAGTAAGTCCCGAAACGAAATTGGATCAGAAATCAATTTCTATCGGACAAAAACAACTCCTTGCAGCAATTAGGTCTTGCTACTTAAAGAAGCCAATTGTTCTCTTTGATGAAGTTTCTTCAGGGCTAGATTCTAGACTTGAAATGGCGCTTAGGAAGGTGATTCTTCTTATTCAAGAGCAGTCTTTGACGTTTATCGTGGCCCATAGGCTAGAGACCGTCATTGAGTCTAATAAGATTCTTGTCTTAGACAAAGGAAATTTAGTTTCCTCTGGAACCCATGAGAGCTTGTTGAGTGGGTGCGAAATTTATAAAGAGTTTTTGAATGAGTTGAGCCATTAGCTTAACTGAGATAGAATATTTATCGTAAATACATAAGTGCAAGGAGCGCATAATGAAGAGAAATATTTTTACAACTGTATCTATTGCAGTCTTAGCAGGGGTCCTATTTTACTCTTGTACAAAATCAGTAGAGTCTAAGCCAACATTTTTATTTAAAGCTGCTCCAGATATGAGTGCAGGGGTAAAAATTGGCGATAAAGTAATTTCAAAAGATGATCTCTTTAAAGGGATTGAGAGTGAATTATATGAAGCTGAAATGAAAGTCTTTGAACTCAAAATGAATAAAATGAAAGCAAGAGTTCTAGAAGTGTTCATGGAGCAAGACACAAATAAGAAAGATCTTACAAATGATCAATACCTTGAAAAATATATAACTTCAGGAATTAAAATTTCAAAAGAAAAGATAGATGCTTTTGTTAAAGAGAAAAACATTCCTAAGGAACATTTAAACGATCAAATGAAGCAGAGAATCCAGCAATACCTTCTGATAGAAGAGAAGAAAATTGCAATCGATACTTGGCTAGCTAAGAAAACAAAGAAGACACCTGTTGAAATTTACTTCAAAGAACCAACTCGTCCAATGTTCAATGTAACTGCTGGTGATGCACCATTTATGGGAGCTGCAGATGCTAAAGTTGAAATTGTAGAATTCTCTGATTTTCAGTGTCCATTCTGTTCAAAAGGGGCGGGAGTCGTTCACGATCTTAAGAAGAAGTATGGAAATAAAGTTAAAGTTGTTTTTAAGAACTTTCCTCTTCCGTTTCACAACCACGCTAAGAAAGCTGCAGAGGCAGGACTTTGCGTACATGAGCAAGATAAGGCAAAGTTCTGGACTATGCACGATGCGATGTTTGCAGATCAAACAAAGCTTGACCGTGAAGGGTTAGTAAATTCTGCTAAAGCTTTAAAAATTGATGTTGATAAATTTACTAAATGTTTAGACTCTGGAAAATTCACTGCGAAAGTTGAATCAACTATGGAAGAGGGGAAAACTATAGGTGTAAAATCAACTCCGACTTTCTTTGTTAACGGAATGATGATTAATGGAGCTCATCCTGTGGAAGTTTTCTCTGAGCTTATTGATCAAGAACTCGCTAAGTAGTTAATTTTATAAAAAATAATCTTTAGATATAAAAGGCCTGGAAAAATGTTTCTAGGCCTTTTTATTTTCTTTTATCATGTATAATATTAAGGTCACGTTCACCGCCAAAAAACCAGGAAGGTAGAGGCTCAATGGATATCAACGACTATAGTACAAGACTTTCACAGGCAAGAAGCAACTTTAGAGATGCTGCGGATGAATTAAAAGATCATTACAACACTGAAGTGGATGATCTTTCAAAAAATCACGAAGCAGTTCAAGAGAAACAAAGAAATATTTACGATAAGAGTAAGGCCAACTTTGAACAAGATGTTGCAGCTACCATTGAAAATAAGAATAAAGAAGTTAAAGAAACAATGATGCAGAGGACTGAGCAGTTTAGAAATCAAACTGCAGCTCAGCAAGAAGGTTTTGAACACGACAGAGAAGATATAAAAAGAGGCTTTGACGATAGATTAAATTACCTGAAAGATTCATATAATAAAGATATTTCATCAAGAGAACAAAATTATAATGCTCGCTCTGAATCAACGGAGAAGAGATACGACGAGAGAATTGACTCAGCCACAAAGGATTTTCAAAATAAAATCACTAAGATTGATGACTCAACAAAAGAAGCGGTTAGAAGTCAAAAAATTGATTTAGATATTGAAAAGAAATCACAAGAGCTTAGACATAAGAATGAAATAGCAGACTTTGTTGAAAGTGGAAATTCTTCGAGAGCGAAGATGGTTGATAAGCAACAAAGAGATCTTCAAAATCTAAGGAATACTCAGGCTGATGAACTTCGAAATAGAGGTGATCACCACGCAAAGACTATTAACTCAATCTATGCTCAGAAAAATAATGAAGCAGAAGAAATGTCTTCAAGTTTTAGAAAATTAACTGATGACATTAATGATAGAAATACAAATAATAATGAGCAGATGGCCAAGGTTAGTAGAGATCGTATCTCAGAGCTTGAAAGACAATATGCTCAGACTAATTATCAAAATAAGAGAGAGATGCAAGAGAAGCTTAAGGGTGGCTCTGATCTTGATAAAGATGAGTTAAAGTCTGCTCAGCTGACTCAGAAGTTTGATACTAAGTTAAAAAATATTAATGAGAATATTGATAATATGAGATACAAAGACCAACTCGATAAAGAGAGAATGGCCACGCAATTTCAAAATAGTACAAAAGAGAGAAATCTAGCTCAAGCAAAGCAGATTGATAACCTTGAGAAAGAATCCCGCGATTTTAAAAATAAAACAATGAAAGAAAATCTCGAGAGAACGGATAAGGTTATTGGAGACTATAAGTCTAGATTAACTAAATCTGAACTAGATAATGAACAAAGGGCGATGAAAGATCGTCAAGTTTCTAACAATAGAATTCAAAATCAACGTCAAGAATTTGGTCGAGTAGTAAATCAGATGAGTGAGATGAACTTAGAAGCAATTTCTGAACTTCAAGATGAACATGCTACAGAGAAAACTAAGTTTATTAATGACTCGCGAATGGCCCATCATAATGAAGTTGAAAACTTGAAAGATGATTTCAATACTCGTCTTTCAAAGAGGGAAGGAAGTCTTAATCAAAGACTTGATATGAAGAATAAAGAACTAGATCAAACGATTACTAGATATGAAGAAAAATTGACTAAACTTGAAAATGAGTCTCAAGCGGAAATATCTAAAATTAAGAGCTTTGAAGAAGAGCGTAGAATTGAAGATACTAGAGAATTTAAAAGGCAGATGAGAACTATGTCAGATTCATTTACAAAAGAAAAAGTGGCCCTAAAAGATGAGCTTGATAGAAAATTTTTGAATGAAAAACATAAGAGTGATGTGAAGCTTAATGAAGTCGTTCAAAAATATGAAACTCAACTTGATATGGAAAGAAACGAGACCAGAAGGAATTTTAAGACTAAAATTAAGGAACTCGAATCTAACTATCAAAGACTTGCCGATCAGAGTGAGTTAGAGAAAGACCTTATCAGAAATCAATTTGAGCGAAGAATTGAAGAGATGCAGAAGGTCAATCAAATGCAATTAGATGAGATGTCTAGAGAGAAAAACTCGTTAGCATAAAATACAGTTTGTCGCCGCTTCAAAGCAAGTGCTATACTAGTATAAATCACAATTTATACATAGGACGCACTTGAATGAGAAGGGCAAAAATAGTGGCCACCCTTGGCCCATCATCTAATACAGTCGAACAAATTTCAAAATTAATTCAAGCAGGAATGAATGTTTGTAGAGTGAATATGAGCCATGGAACACATGAGTCTCATAAAGAGCTTATTGCAAATATAAGACAGGCTTCTGTTAATGTTGATAAACAAGTTGCGATTCTAGCAGATCTTCAAGGTCCTAAGATTCGTGTTGATAAATTACCTGAAAATTTAATACTAAAAGAAAATGAAGAATGGGTTATTGGTCCTTCTAAATTAATGGGAGAGTATCCAGAGTATGAAGGAAAGTATATTCCAACAATCTATGAAAATCTCGTAGATGATTGCTTCGATGGTGCACGTATTCTCTTTGATGATGGTCTAATACTTGCGGAGTCAGTAAAAAGAGATAGAGATGTTTATAAAATAAAAGTTAACGTGGGTGGAATTTTAAAGTCCAACAAGGGAATCAACCTTCCTGACTGTGATGTTTCAGCACCAAGCTTTACAGATAAAGACAGAGAAGACTTAATGTTTGCTCTGACTCAAAACATTGACTATATCGCCCTTTCATTTGTTAGAAAAGGTGAAGACATTCAACAAGTAAAAGTTCTTCTTCATGATTTAAAAGTTGATATTCCTATCATTTCAAAAATTGAAAAACCTCAAGCTATCGATAATATCGAAAGTATCTTAGACGTTACTGATGTGATTATGGTTGCGAGAGGAGATATGGGTGTTGAAGTTGGAAACCACTTAGTACCTTCAATCCAAAAGAAGTTGATTAAACTTTGTAATGAAAGAGGAATACCTGTTATTACGGCAACTCAAATGCTTGAGAGCATGACTCATAATCCAACGCCTACAAGAGCAGAGGCCAGTGATGTGGCCAATGCTATTTGGGATGGGACTGATGCTGTAATGCTTTCTGGCGAAACTGCCTCCGGGGATTACCCAATAGAAACTGTTAAAACAATGGTAAAAATTATTGAAGATGCAGAGCAGACTCCAAAAGAGAGACCGCTCCTTAGGCATGTGGATCTTTCAAGTGTTCAGGCCTCTGTGATGGTGGCAGCATCACTCATTGGAGAGAAAGTCTACGCAAAGAGAATTCTTGCTGTTACAGAATCTGGAATTTCTTGTTTAAAACTTGCTAAATTTAGACCAACAACTCCATGTTTAGGTGTAACAACAACAGAGAGAACAGCTCGAAGAATGTGTTTGTATTGGGGGATTGAACCATTTCTTTTAAAGAACTACAGAGAAGATTCATTCAACTTTCAATATCATGTCATCAATAAAGTGAAGAAGAAATTAAAACTTGTTAATGGTGATAAACTTGTCATAACAAGAGGAGATGGAAAGTTCTTCAGAGCGGGTAGTTCAAACTCGGTGAAGGTCGATATAATAAAAGACGTTCCAAAAGTTCTTGGAAGTGGGGGAGATACATTAGAAGAAGCTTCTGATGATAAAAAAAAAATCCTTCTAGACCATAATATCTGCGCTAGCTGTCAAAGGTGTGTGGAGATTTGTCCACACGCTATTTGGAAAATTAATCCAATAACAAAAGATACCTACTTAAATAAAGATCAGATTCACTACTGTAATATGGACCTTCAATGTATTAAGGTGTGTCCAACGGGCGCAATTGAAATAATTCCTAATTTTAGCAAATGAAAGAAGAGATTTTAGAAAAAGTTTTAAACTCAGAAAACTTAAAGAAGTTTGGAATCGTTGACTGGGGAGTAACCTCTGACCCAAGGCCTATTACTTGGAAGTATTACTTTGATTGGGTAAATAAAGGGCTAAATGGAATCTTAAAATATCTAGAAGGTGAGAGAAGAGATAAGAGAGAAGATATAAGGAATTACTTTCCTGAGTTTGAATCTGCTATTGTCTTTCAGTTTTCCTATGCCAAAAAGAAGTTTGAACTCGATAAATTCTATGAAAGCGAAAAGAGTAATGGTCTGAAAATCGCGAGTTATGTTCTTGGCTTTGATGGGGTGGACTATCATTTTAAGCTCAGAGATGCTTTAGATTCAATTGGTGAACAATTAAGAGAGCTCGACCCAGCTCTTCAATTTAAATTATCATTAGACACACAACCTATCTTAGAAAGAGATCTTGCCTATAGAGCGGGACTTGGATGGTTTGGTAAGAATAGTATGTTCATAAGTAAGAAGGAGGGAAGCTTCTTTATTTTAGGATCGCTTCTTCTTTCAAAGAATTATTCACTTGCGGAGAAAGAACCTGAAACGGATCATTGTGGACAATGCACGAGATGTGCTGATGCCTGTCCAACCGATGCCATAGACTTAGAAAGTAGAACTCTAATATCAAATAAGTGTATAAGTACTTATACGATTGAGCTCTTTAAAGATTTAGGAGAGGCCCCTGAGGGGATGGAAAATTCAAACGGTGAAATATTTGGCTGTGATATTTGCCAAGAAGTTTGCCCTTGGAATAAGCGTCTCTTAAGAGTCGGTAAAGTAGACCTTAACGAAACCTTAATAAGTGAGAGAGAGCTTCAAATAAGAAGCTTCTTTCTTGAACGTCCTATTTTAGAGGTTTTAAGTGATTTGAAATCGTTATCAAATAGAGGATTTCAGAGATTATTCAAAAGTACTCCGATAGAGAGAACGGGGAGAGTAGGGCTTCTGAAAAACATACGCTTTTTCTCGGGAAAAAGGTAACACCACAAACTTAATTTCTTTATTTTTTTAAATGGCGATATAATGTGTAGATGCAATAGATAGGGTAATTTACATGAATGAGAATAATCAACATAGTAATGAAAAGAAATCATTTTCATCACTTAGTAAAATAATCATATTAAAAATTATAGCGATAAGCTCACTCGTTACAGTGATCTCAACAGGTATTCAACTATATAGAGATTACTCTCAAAATGTCTCTAAAGTTGATAATGATATTAAGCGTGTTTCAAATTTAATTGTTCCAGAACTTTCCTATAACCTTTGGCACTTAGATGTTAAAGCTCTGAAGATGCAACTCCACTCTCTTTCATCAACGGGTGAGTTTACTTACGTTGAAATTAATTATGATGGAAAAACTTTGATCTCAGGAAAAGATGATGAGTTTATTCAAAAGAAAGAAAAAACTTGGCCTCTGATGTACTCTTATAAAGGTGAAGAGAGAGAGCTTGGAACATTAAGAGTTGTAACAGATTTAGAGCCTTATATTGAACATGTTCTTAATACTGCACTATTTATTTTAACAGCAAACTTTATTAAGACATTTATTGTGGCCTTTGTGATGATTTACATTCTTCGCGGTCATGTGATGATTCCTCTTAATCTCTTGTCTACAAAGTTAAAAGATTTTAATCTCGATAATTTGGACAAAGAAGATATTAATTTAAATAGAAAGCCAAGTGATACTATTGATGAGCTTGATATCGTTCTCTATTCAGTGAATAAAATGAAGAGTAACTTGATTCACGATATTGAGAGAATGGAAACAGATAGGGAAGAGAAAGAAGAACTCATTGTTAAATTAAATCAATCTCAAAAAATGGAAGCACTAGGGAGATTGTCTGGTGGAATTGCCCACGATTTTAATAATATTCTTCACTTAATTTCAGGGTCAGCTGAGCAGTGTCTTTATTACTTAGAGAGCAATAAGCAGGATAAGATAAAGAAGTATCTTGGAAATATTGTAGAGTTTGCTGATCGTGGTGATAAGCTCATTCGCCAAATTCTTACTTACACTCATCAAAAGAAAGTTGAGTATGCTAAAACTAATTTGATTGATGTTATTAAGAGCAGTTTAGAAATGATGCGCTCTACTCTTCCTGCTAATATTGAAATTGATTTTAGCTTTGATCAAGAAGTAGATATCTTAGGCGACATTACACAAATGCAACAAATCATTATGAACTTCTGTACTAACTCTAGAGACTCAATTGGAAAGAAGAGTGGACATATTAAAGTAAAGTCTCAAGTGAATCATATAAAGAATGAAGTTCAATTAATTATCTCTGATAATGGAGTAGGTATTCCTGAAGAAGTAAAGGCCAAAATTTACGAACCTTACTTTTCGACTAAGCCTATTAATAAAGGTACAGGAATGGGGCTTTCAATTATTCATTCAATTATTGAACAAATGAATGGAAGAATTGAATTAATTAGTGAGATAGGAGAAGGGGCGAAGTTTATTATTTTTCTTCCTGTTTATACAGAAGGAGAAGACCTCATCGCTATGAACTATGATCCATTACAGAGACTTGGTGAAATAAGCCTTCATGGAAAGAGAGTTCTTATTTTAGATGATGAAGAGATTATTGCGAATATGCATAAAGACTTTATTGAAGAGCAAGGGGCAGAAGTTTTCTGTTATATTTCCCCATCGGCTGCACTAGGGGCCTTAAAACAAGGATTGGAAGTTGATGTTATTTTAACTGACTTATCAATGCCTGAGATGACTGGCTTTGAGTTTGCTAAGGCCTATACGGATAATGGGGGACAGTGTCCTATTATTCTTCTAACTGGACATGAGGAAAAAGTTCTATCTGAAAATGATATCTCTTCATATAATATTGAAGAAGTACTTTTAAAACCAATAAATATGGAAGAATTATTAGAAGTGATTAGTTCTATATAATTCCTTCGTCTTTTAAAAACTTCTTAATATGAGGAGCGGCCATCTCTGGCATGTGATGAGGAAGTTTGGTTGGACGATCATAGCTCACTTGATTTCTTTCACTCAGATAATCAACCATTATTTGTGTACCATCTTTTCCAACAACAGCGTCGTCAGCACCAGTTATAAAATGAACTCTTTTTCCTTCAAGTTCCAATTGTTCTTTGCGCTCCTTTATCCAAGGAAAAATCACATCGGGAGAAATCGCTGGAGAGACGAGTTGTCTCCTTACATTCAAAGTTGATTTATAAAAAGGCGTATCAAAAATATGCGTTACTCCCTTTGGTGGCATTCCAAGTCCAACACATAGGGACATGGTGTCGAGTCCTATAAAATCGTCGGACTCAAGAGCGAGAAGAGAGAGTAGAGCGCCTAGAGAGTGACCTCCTAGGATAACTCTCAGATTTTTGTAATCCTTATTAGTAGAAATATCTTTGAGTTTCTCATAGGCCTGTTTAAAGAGCTCTGGAGCATGCTTCTTATATTGTTCAAAGCTTTCAACTTCACTAAATGTTCCTAAATAATGACCTGGTTGGTCAAAAATCATTGCGGGAATACCTTCCTCGGCCAAGCGTGTGGCCCAGCTAAGAATACTCGATTTGTGAGAGGTGTATCCATGAGTAAAAATAGCGAGGGCCTTTGCTGGCCTGGTATTTTCATCAGGAAGAAAGATCATTGCGTTAAGTTCTTGATCTAAATAAGTTATTTTGGATTTAGTTATCTTTATTGTCATGGAATTAACATACTAAATTATTCAAATTAATTTAAGATTTAATTTGACGAAATAGCCACATTCCTTTATTTTTAATCTCACTCAAACGAATTTATGCCCTGATAGCTCAGTCGGTAGAGCAAAGGACTGAAAATCCTTGTGTCCGTGGTTCGAATCCGCGTCGGGGCACCATTTAAAAAGCTCTGTAGTTTTAACTAATTACAGGGCTTTTTTTATACTCTTTTTTCCCATTATCGAACTAAGCTCACTCATGTTATTTAAAATCAGTATGTTATAGGGAATTTAAGTCTTGTGTACAAGTTAGTTCTCAAAGTGGTGTACTTTTATGCCGACACGTGTTAATATAGGAGAAGGAGTATACCATGAAATCAGAAAGATGTTTATTTTATGTGAAGGAGCCAGTTGTTGTAGACGAGCTGGAAAGAATCCCTCAGCGACAGCGGTCGGAGAGGTTAAATGAACTACTGAAAAAGGCATTAGAAATGGAGAAAAAGGAAAAGATGCTTCTTGAATGTAATAAACAAGCAGCTAGTATGAGTCAGTCTGATTGGAATGAGCGTGAAAGTGATGGTCAGGTAATTGCCACAGGATTTCATAAGCAAGATGAAGACGATGATATTCCAGAAGGTTGGTTTTAGGGATGTTGCGGGGAGAAATCTGGTGGGGTGTTTACCCTAACGATAGATCAGGAAAGACCAGACCATTACTTATTGTGAGTAACGATGCAATCAATAAAAGTAATGGGCAAGATATTGTAGTAGTGAAGGTGACAAGCTTGATGAAGTCTGATGGAAGTCAGAGGTATGTAAATCAATACTATGATGTTATTGTTCAGTTGAAAAATCCAAGTGTTATACAAACTGCTGCAATATACACAACTTTAAAAAAAAATTTAAGAAGTCTTTTATCTACTATAACTTCAGTAGAGCTTAGCCAAGTTGACAGGGGATTGAAAAATTCTCTTGATCTGTAGGTGGATCAAGGACTTTTGAAATTTAATATAGCAGTTCGATAATCGCCCACTTCGGGGCACCATTCTTTTGAAGACGATAAAAAGCCACTTTTCGGAGTGGCTTTTTTTATTTTATCAAACAGTTACGTGGTTCGAGTGTTTCATTCTTTTTCATACCCCTAGGCGGGCATAAGAACTACATATCTAAGACTTTAATTTATCAATAATGTTTCTCTATACCGGTTTATTACTTGAGACATAGTGGGTTCAAGTGAATCTGGATGAATTACAAGTAAATCTCCAGAATTAACTTTTGAAAAGATATGGTCAACAGCATTTTCTGATTGGTTCGATATTTCTATTTGATCTTCATCAAAGCCAGCTTTAAGCAATCCTTGCTGCATGAGTTTTATGGTTTCTCCCGCTGGACGGCCGCGGGGATCAAAGTCAGTTAATACAATAAAGTCGTATACGTCAGCGAGGGCATGACCATATTCAATTATCTGATCATTTGTTCGGCTTCCAGTTCCGTGACATAAAGCGATCTTGCGTCCAGGAGAAAGTTTGGGGAGAAGTTTGGAAAATGCACGAGCTGAGTCTGCATTATGACCGTAATCAAGTAATACTTTGTAACCTTGAAAATCAAATAAATTCATCCTTCCAGGATTTTGATTTGGAGAAGGATAGAATGTCATAACTCCATTACGTATTTGTTCTTTTGTAAGACCCAATCCATGAAGTGCGGCGATTCCAGCAAGTGCATTGGAAATATTAAATTCAACTCGTCCACCAAAAGTGATGGGGATTTCCTCAAGAGTACAAATAGTAATATCCATTCCCAGACTTCTAATGATGACATTCCTATCTTCTATTATTACAACGCTATTTTTATTAGAAATATGCTCTTTTATAATTTTATTTTTAGAATTAAGAGAAAACAGAATAATATTTCCGCGAGCTCGGTCTAGAACTTTCATCGTTTCTAAATCATCAGCATTTAAAACGGACGTTCCAGATTCCTTAACAGCTTCTACCACCGTTGATTTAACAAGATTCAAATCGTGCTGTGTTTCAATCCAATCAGTTCCTAGGTGATCATTTCCGATATTTAGTAAGACTCCGATATCAACCTTTTCAACTCCAAGTCCTCTTCTTTGTATGCCACCTCTAGCAACTTCCAACACGACATGATCAATTGTAGCTTCTCTAATGACAATCCCCGCACCTTCAGGTCCGCTATAATCACCCGCAAGAATAGAAGTACCATCGATTTCAATTCCTGTAGTGCAAGTAAGTCCTACTGTTTTACCAGCATACTTAAGTGTATGGGTTATCCTCGGGCGGCAGTGGAAAGAGCTCAAAACCTTCGATCAAGATTATGCTTAGACCATTCCTAAATGATAAAATTCTTCCTTTATTAATCTAACTATCGG